>DATACV010000041.1:0-3561 GCA_036258875.1 Rubrobacteraceae bacterium | reverse complement strand
AATACCTCCCAACATGTGCGTTTTGGTTGCAGAGGGAGACCGCGGGTGGCCTCGACTATAGAGACACTCGAGCGCGAGCTCGGCGAGGCCCAGGCCGAACGCGAGAAGGAACAGCGGGCGGTGGTGCGTGCGGAGAACTCCCACGAGGCCGCGTGCTCGGCTCGCGACGAGGCCTGGTCGGGGAGCTTCGCCCAAGACCCTGAGGTCGAGCGGCTGACGGCTTTGGTCTACAAGAGGAGGCGCGAGCTCTACGAGGCGATCGACCGCCTCAAGGCCGCCGAGGGCAAGGAGCGGAGGATCAAGAGTCGCCTGATGTACGTGCTACCGGCGGAGCGCCGCCGCTACCTCTCCGGTACCGTAGACGAGGAGTTCCAGGCTCTGCTCGGGGCCGTGAGGGAGGCATACCGGGACGCGGTGCCCGACATCGAGGTGGCGGTCGTCACCGAGAGACCCGGTGAGGTGGACCTGCGGGGGGACGCCACCTGGCGGGCGCTCGAGCGACTGTACTCCGGGACGGTGCGGCGGTGGGTCGAGATCCGGGCCGGTCATCCCTCGCCCGAGGTGATGGCGATGGCCCGCCATATCTCCTACTACGCAGGCGGGCATACCCCGCGCGTCTTCGTCGGCGGCGAGGAGGCGCGGGTCGCGGGCTTTCGCGGCACCGACCGCTTCGAACCGCTCGCCGGCTACGACAGTCCAGAGGGACGGATGGCTCTCGCCCGCATCACCGCCCGCCGCTACCTCGACGAGAACTCCGTCGGGCGCCTCGCCAAGCGGACGCCAGCCCTCATCCAGGTCGCCGAGATCGCACGCCTCTACCAGACCATGAGCCTGACGGTGGACGAGATCCGCTGGCGGCTGGAGCAGCTGATCTCGCTCCGCTTCGAGGTCCTCGAGGCAGTCTACAAACTCACCGGCGAACGCCGCCGCTTCTCCTTCTACGAGATAGCCCGCGCCGCCCGCCTCCTCGACAGCCACTTCCCCGACCCCGGCGTCGCCGCCGAGGCCCTGAACAGGTCCGTCCAGAGGGCCCTGAGCACCGGCGTCCCCCTCGTGGACATCGCTTACCTGAGCGTTACCGCGGGCGAGAATTTCTAGGGGTATCAGGCTACAGAAACCAGGCATCAGCAAGAGATCGTTCGGCGGAGGTAACGTCCGCGTCAGGAACGAATCGACGTATCGCAAGCCCGAACCCTGAAGCCTGATGCCTCAGCCGGTCGAATCCGTCAGATCGTGCTCCGGGACGGAGAGGTTGTAGGGTCGGGCGGGCTTCTCGGCGAGGACGCGCACCTTGTAGACGAAGTCGGGGACGAACTCGCCGCGCCTGACGTCGAGTATCTGCACGGGCTGTCCCGTGGCCTTGAGCGCCGCGCGGTCCCCCACCGCGTAGCGCGCCGGACGGTTGCGGTCGACCAAGATGCCCCTCTCAGTTCGCGACCAACGTATAATGGACGCCGCCGCGCGGCGGCCCGCGCAGAATTCTGGCACACCTTGTGGGACGTTGAGAAGGAGGGCGATTGAGCGAACGCTACGACCTCGTCGTCGTGGGAGCGGGGCCAGGGGGCTCCGCCACCGCCTACTACGCCTCGAAGGCGGGGCTCAAGACCCTGCTCCTCGACCGCCAGGAGTTCCCGCGCGACAAGCCTTGCGGCGACGGCCTCATGCCCCACGCAACCTCCGAGATCTCCCTCATGGGCCTCGGTGACTGGCTCGACGAGCCCCACCACGGCAGGTTCACCGGGTTCTCCGTCTACACCCGGACCGCCTACCTGCGCCAGGGCGTCCCCCCCACCCTGCACGGCCCCCGAGGCTACGTCGTCAAGCGCGAGGAGACCGACGAGAAGCTCCTCGAGCGGGCGCTCCGTGCGGGCGCCGAGTTCCGCTCGAAGACGAGGGCCACGGAGCTGCTCCGCTCCGCGGCGGGAGAGGTCACGGGGATCGAGGCCACGAACGAGGGTGAGGGCCTCCAGTTCGAGGCCCCCCTCGTCGTCGCGGCCGACGGGGTGGGCGGCTTCGCCAACGAGGGCATGAAGGCGCACCAGAACGCCGTGGCCAGAAGGCGCTACTACCGCAATGTAAACGGGCCGAACAAGCAGGATCTGCACGTCTTCATAACCGGGGACATGAACGAGCGCGGCGCCGGCTACGGCTGGGTCTTCTACCTCGGCGACGGGCGGGCGAACGTCGGGGCCGGGGTCTCGACGAAGACCCTCGCCCGAACCGGACGCAACCTCAAGGACTTCTTCGACCGTTTCCTCGAGGAGCCCCAGCTCGCCGCGTGGCTCGACGGCGCCGAACCCGAGGGCCCGGCCAAGAGCTGGTCGCTCAAGATGGGGATGTGGGGTGCCAAAAGGTACGCTCGCGGGCTCATGATGGTCGGCGACGCGGGGAGCATGATCCACCCGATAAGCGGCGAGGGGGTCGGCTACGCCATCGAATCCGGGAGGCTCGCCTCCGCCTGGGCGCACGAGGCGCACGCATTGGGAGACTTCTCGGCCTCCGTCCTCTCAGGCTACGAGCGCCAGCTCCGGCGCCAGCGGGCGCGCGAGCACCTCTCGGGGCACGCGCTCGTCAACCTCGTCCCGCACCTCGGTGTGCTAGAGCCCGTTTTCAAGGCCTGCGAGAAGGACCCTGGAGCCCGCCGCGCCCTGATCGAAGGCTTCACAGGAGACGCCCCGATCTACAGCCTCCTCAAGCACCCGCGGACACTCGCCAGCGCCCTAAAGGCGGGCGTCGAGGACCTGATCCGGCCTTAGAGCGTCGGTGGGTTGTCAGGTTCTAAGGTTCCTAGGTTTCAGGCTTTCTAGGGAGGCGCTTGGCGAGGCGATCTCCCGACTCTCCGACCTTCAATACCTCAATGCCTCAGAACCTCAAAGCCTTGCTCTGCCAATGGCGCGTCCCCTTATCGAACCGCTTCAGGGACGTTCCTTTAGAGAGACTTTATCCAGGTAGAAGGCGGTGCGGAGCATCGGGTCGGTCTCGACGACGAAGCTCAGGTAGACGGTCCGGCCCTCGAACTCCTTCAGGTCCACCGACTCGTGCCTCCAGCCCCCGGCGTCGGCGTCGGAGTACCGCTCCAGCACGGCGAGCTGCTCGCCGTCCGGGTCGCTGAGCACCACGAGGAGGCGGTCGGAGGGATGCCGCTGCTCGTTGGTCTCTACCCTGAGGTCGTATGAGAGGATCTCGTTCTCCCCGACCCGGATCTTCTGGCGGAGGACGTCTCTGCCGTCGTCGTAGTCGCCGAGGAGGGCGTGCCCCCCGGCTACGAGCTCCGTCCCGGTTCTGCCCTTCTGCTCCCACACCTCCCCGCCATCCATCTCACCATTCTCGAGCTCCGGCCCGTCTTCGAGGGGATCGTCGTTCCGGGGTTCGGGCGCCGGCCTGTCGCCGGGCCGGGGGCTCTCGCCCGGCGCGTGGGAGGTGGGATCCAGGACCCCGCCGAAGTCCGTGGTCCAGTACCAGCCGTGGACCGAGCCCGGCTCGTTGATGCGCGCGATGCCGATAACGCGGTATCTGCCGTCGAGCATGGCCTTATTGTGGGAAGGGGACTCGCGCCAGGCC
>DATACV010000040.1:0-6880 GCA_036258875.1 Rubrobacteraceae bacterium | reverse complement strand
TAGGGAGCCTTCGACCTCCTCGCCGAGGGAGAGGACCTCCTCGACGAGATCGTCGAGCTCCTGCTGGAAGGTCTCTCGCGGCATACCCTTACAAACCCTACTAGCCGAACCGGCCGGTCACGTAGTCCTCAGTCTCCCTCCCCTAATTATAGGGTATCCGACGTGTCCGTCGATCTCCTGGCGTATCCTGGATCTTGCTTTCCCCACCAAGAACTCGAGGAGTCTGGCGGCATCAAGAACCGAAGTCGGTGCTCGGCTGTTTGCCCTGTGCCCAACGTGCGAGCCAGACCGAGGCCGCTACCAGGACGAGGATGGCGAGCGCAAGCGCGAGCGACCCGGCTCTGATGACGAGCGCGGCGAAGGCAGCGAGGGTGGCTGAGGCCGGGATCGTGAAGACCCAGGCCCACACGATACGGCGGGCGACGCCCCACCGCACGGCGCTGAACCGGCGTGTCGCGCCGGCGCCCATGACGGAGCCCGACACCACTTGCGTGGTGCTCACGGGCAACCCCCACGCAGTCGCAAGCTGGATCACGGCAGCGGCAACCGACTGGGCGGCGAACCCGTGGACGGGATCCATCCGCACGATCCGGGTGCCCATGGTCCGGATGATGCGCCAGCCGCCGGCCCAGGTTCCGAGACCGATGGCCAGCGCGGCGGCGAGCGCGACCCACGTTGGGACCACAAACTCCGAGAGGTAGCCCGAGCTAAAAAGGGCAAGGGTGATGATAGCCATCGTCTTCTGCGCGTCGTTAGCTCCGTGGCTGAAGGCGACGAAACCGCTGGAGAAGAGCTGAAGCCTGCGGAACGCGCTGTTTGCCAGGCTCGGACGCGCCCGACGGAGCAGGTTGAGAAGCGCTACGGTCACCACGTAGGCTACGAAGAGCCCGGCGATCGGCGACGTGATCAAGGCGATGACGACCGGGTAGACTTCTCCCCACTGCACCGCGTCGACTCCGTACACCGTAAGGCCCATGCCGATCAGCGCGCCGATCAACGCGTGCGAGGAGCTCGATGGAAGGCCCGCGCTCCAGGTAAAGAGGTTCCACGTGATGGCGCCGAACAGCACGGCGACGAGCATCGACATCGCGACGCCGCCCGTCGGCGCAACGAGGCTGCCCACGGTGTTCGCGACCTCCGCGTGGAGGAGTTGCGTCGTGACGACCGCGCCTACGAGGTTCAGCACGGCGGACAGACCGACGGCGAGACGAGGGGGCAACGCCCGCGTCCCGATCGCCGTCCCGATGGCGTTAGCCGTGTCGTGGAAGCCGTTGGTGAAGTCGAAGAAGAGCGCGACGGCTATGGTGAGGGCGAGGAGGAGCGTCTGCGCGTCAGGCATTCTTGGTGGCGATACCCTCCAGGACGTTCGCCACGGTCTCGCAGCGGTCGAGAGCGTCCTCCAAAAGACCGTACAGGTCCTTCAGCTTGATGACCTCCAGCGGCTGGTGCTGGCCGCTGAAGAGCTCCGCGATGGCGCGGCGCGACGTCGCGTCGCCCACGTCCTCGAGCCGGTGGACCTCGGCGCTGTGCCCGTCGATCCCCTTGCCCGACTCGAGCTTGCCGATCGCCTGCTCGAGCTGCGCGACCGCCAGCGCGAGAAGCCTCGCCAGTTCACGCGCAGGTTCGGGGATGGTCGTGATCTTGTACAGGTTGGCCGTATCGGCGACCTCCTCGATGTAGTCGAGGATGTCGTCCAGACCGGACGCAAGAGCGTAGATGTCCTCGTGGTCGAACGGGGTGACGAAGGTCCGATTGAGGGTGCTCACGACCTCGTGGGTGATCTCGTCGCCCCGGTGTTCGAGGTTCTTGACCTCCCGCTGACACGCCGCGAGGTTGGCCGCGTCGTCGAGGGCCTTCTCAAGAAGGCCGGCAGAGCGAACGATCGTCGCAGCCTGCTGCTCGAAGAGGTCGTAGAAGCGCCGTTCGCGGGGGATCAAGGAGCGTCTTCTGCGGTTCTTGCCCAGGATGTTCTGCAGCCACGAACCGCTCGGAGGCTTGGAAGCCGACTTTCGTCCAGGATCAGACAGCTTTGCTCCCCATCTCCCTTATATGATTCCCGCTATCATCCCGCGCCATAGATTATGGGCTGCGCGCCCCAGTTTCAAGCCGCGTCGTTCCCCGCCGGATCCACGCTGGCCGCCTTGTTCGCCCCCTCGTAGATGAGGATCTCCGAGTCCAGCCTACCCTGAACCCGGCTACAGCAGGTTACCGTGACGGCAACTGAAGCTGGTATCCGTCAGACCGCCGGCCTGCCGACGCCGCCTACGCAGCGGTTGCCGGAGAGGGGCGCTATCTCGGAGACCCTGAACCCGTCCACGAACTCCCTCAGGCGCGGGTCGCCGGTGCCGTCGAGCTCGAGCTGAACCCTCCAGGAGGTGGCGGTTACGGGCGCGTCCTGGCCGGGGTAAGGGCTGACTACGACGTAGTTCTCCTCCCCGTAGGGGCGCAGCCGGTCCACCTGGCGAGCCGGCAGGTCGGGACGGTAGGTGATCCAGACCACCCCGTGGTCCATGCTGTGGACGGCGTGCCAATCCTTGATGGGCTTCTCGTAGAAGCCGCAATTCTGCCAGATAGGTGCGTGGTCGCCGTTGGTCGGCGGCCGGCGGTCGTACTCTATGGGCGCCCTGATGGACCGGTTGGTGGTGGCAGGGTAGACCTCTATCCCCTCGGGCGGGTCCTCCGGCAGCGGCCGCGCCCTGTCCGGCCTCTCCCCGTCGGCCGGGATCATGTTCGTCGCCTCCTTCTCCCCCACCTCGGCCCTCGCGAGCTCTGCCTCCTCGGGATCTACCTCCTCCGCGGCGGTCGTCTCTGCGGGAGCGTTACCACCCCCCTGCGCTGCGCTCTTTTCCGAGCCTCCGCCCGAGGATCCCCCCTCGCCGTCTCCCGCCGCTCCGCCGCAGGCCGCGCCGAGAAGCGCGATGACGCACGCCACGACGATGGCGGCGGCCTTCGCCCCACGCGGGTTCGCATCAGGCTTCGTTGCCGGGTTCTCGATCGCCAATATCTCGACCTTCCTGTCTCCTCTTTGCGAACGTATCTACGGGCTCGAAGGTTCTACGGATGCGGGCGCGCCGTAAACGCGCTCATACGCGTTGGCGAGCGGCTCGCGAACAGTCCTCAGCCTTTCGGACGAGCCCCCAGCCTCTCGACGGCCCGCGCCGCGACCTCGACGCCGCGCCGCAGCGCCGCGGCGGGCGGGGCGCCGGAGAGCCGGGCGGCGAGGAAGCCCGCGCACAGGGCGTCGCCAGCGCCGGTCGTGTCCGCCACCCGTGCCGGCTCGGCCGGCAGGCGTACCCGCTCCCCGTCAGCGCCCGCGTACATAGCGCCCGCCGCGCCGAGCTTGAGGACGACGGCGGGGTAGTGGTCCAGCAGCCTCTGCGCTACGCGGTCAGGGTTCTCCTCCCCGGAGAGGATCGCCCCCTCTTCGAGGTTCGGGAAGCACAGGTCCGCTTCCTGCGTCCATCCCAGGAAGCGCTCGGGGCCGACCGCCTTCAGCAGCGGGACGGAGGAGGGGTCCACGGAGACGCTCATCCCGGCCTCGCGCGCCAGGCGCAGGGCCTCGAGCGCGGCCTCCCTGCGGCTCCCGCCGGAGAACGTGTAGCCCGAGAGGTGCAGGTGTCCGCCGTCGAAGAGGGCCCCGGGGAGGTCATCGGGAGCGAGGGCTTCGCCCGCGCCGCGGTCGGTGACCATGGTCCGCTCCCCGGCCCCGTCCACGAGCACGAAGACCTTGCCGGTGCCGAGGGATGTATCTCGCGCCAGGTGCGGCGTCACCCCGGTCTCCTTGAGCTCCGAGGCTAGGGCCTCGCCTAGCACGTCGTCGCCGACCCTGCCGACGAAGTGCGTCTCGACCCCGAGAGAGGCGAGCCAGGCGGCGGCGTTCGCGCCCGAGCCGCCGGCGACGGCGCGGATGGGGGCGAAGGTGTCGGTGCCGAAGGCCACGGGGCCTTCGATCCTCGCGAGCAGGTCGTAGATCAGGTCCCCGAGCACGACGACGCGCGTCGTCGTGCTCACCTCCGGGCGTCGAGAGCGCAGAGCGCCACGGCGATGCGGGCCGCGAGGCGGGCGTTTCTGAGTATGATCTCCTTGTTGACCCTCAGACTCTTCCCCTCCGTCTCCGCCGCGAACCTCTCGAGGAGGAAGGGCGTCACGTCCTTGCCCCGCACGCCTTTACGGACCAGCGTCTCGAGGCCCGCGCGCAGCGCCCGGTCGTGGAGTCCCGGGTCGAGCTGCTCCTCCTCGGGGAGGGGGTTGGCGACAACGAGCCCCGAGCTCCCGAAGCCGAGCTCCGGGAGGGCCCGGATAACCCGGGCTGCCTCCCCCTCGTCCTCCACCGCCCAGTCGAGCGGGCTCCCCGAGTCGGTCAGGTAGAAGCCTGGGAAGCGCTCGGTGCGGAAACCCACTACGGGGACGCCAAGGGTCTCGAGGTACTCCAGGGTGGCCGGCACGTCGAGGATGGACTTGACCCCAGAGCAGACCACGGCGACGGGGGTGCGGGCGAGGATCGCGAGGTCAGCGGAGACGTCCCAGCTCTCGCGCGCCTCCCGGTGCACGCCGCCGAGGCCTCCCGTGGCGAAGAGCCTTATCCCGGCGAGGGACGCAAGGTGGGCCGTGGCCGCGACCGTCGTGGCCCCGTGGCCCCCCTTCGCGGCGGCGGCGGCGAGGTCCCGCGCCGAGAGCTTGGCGATGTTCCCTTCCTTCGCCATGAGCTCGAGCTCCTCTTCTTCGAGGCCGACCTTCGCCGTCCCGCCGATGACGCCGACAGTCGCGGGGACGGCGCCCTCGGCGCGCACTGCCCGCTCCGCGCCGCGCGCCACCTCCAGGTTGTCCGGCTCTGGGAGGCCGTGGGAGATCAGGGTGGACTCCAGCGCCACGACCGGCCCCCCCCTCTCGAGGGCCCCGGCTACCTCGTCCCGGATCTCTACTACGCCGCGGGCTCGACGCAACGCGGGTCGTTGTTCGAGGGGCTGTTGACGAAGCGGCTGACCGGGTAGGCCTCCATCTCGTCCTCGGGGTACGGCCCCAGCAACCCGACGAGCTCGTCCCTCTCGGATGCGGGGTCGAGCCAGACGTCGTAGGCGTCGGGGGCCACGATCACGGGCATCCTCTCGTGGATCTCCCCGACGATGTCGTTGGCTTCGGTGGTGAGGATCGCGCAGGTCCGGACCTCCCCCTCCTCGCCCTTGCCCCAGCTCTCCCAGAGCCCCGCGAAGGCGAAGGGTCGCCCGTCCTGCATGTGGATGTAGTAGGGCTGCTTCGCGCCGTTCGTGCGCTGCCACTCGTAGAAGCCGTCGGCCGGGATCAGGCACCGGCGCTCGCGGAAAGCCCGCCTGAACGAGGGCTTCTCGGGGGCCGTCTCGGAGCGCGCGTTGATCATGCGCGAGCCTATCTGGGGGTCGTCGGCCCACGGGGGGATGAGCCCCCACCTGAGCACCTCGAGACGCCTCTGCCCGCCCTCCTCCAGGACCGCGGCGACGGGCTGCGTCGGCGCGACGTTGTAGCTGGCCGGGATCTCGACCGAAGTGCCTTCGAAGCCGAACTCCTCCGCCAGCCTCTCCTTCGGCGTCCTCAGCGTGTACCTGCCGCACATGATCTTCCTCCTCGGGACCTCGAAACCTCCAGGGTAATTGTACCCTGCCCCCCGTCCTCTCCCATCGGCCAGCTCGGCGCGGCGACGTCACCCAGGCGCTGCGAGGAGGCGGGAGTGAGGGGCGGTTCCGCTGGCCGTAATGGCCCGTCTCGAACCTGCGGAGTACGGGGGCTGCGCCTCCGAAACAAAGTGCTGGCGCGCCGGCGAAGCCGGGGCGTGACTTCCGCAAACCGCCTCAGGGACCTTCCGCGAACCGCAGGACCTCGGTCGTGAACAGATCGGTCCCGGTGTCCATGGCCGCGTGCCCGTGCCCGGTCATGACTACGTTACGGGAGTCCGGCAGCGCCGCGTCCACGGCCTCTGCGGCCTTCCTGAGGCCGGCCGGGCTCTCCCCTCCGCTGAGCAGCAGCGTCGGCACCCCGAGGTTCCCGAACCGTCCGGGATCGAACCGGTAGGCTTTCACCGCCTGCAGCTCCCGCGGGATCGTGTGCGCCGCTTCCACACGCGCCCGCCACGCGGGCTGCGACCGCATGTGTTCCACCACCTCGGGCGGCAGCCCGGCGACCTCGCGCATCGTGGTCTCCACCACCCCATCCCGGTCTCCAGCCTCCAGCAGCGCCTCCAGCCGCTCGATTACCCCAGACGGGTAGATCTCCTCGCCGGACACCTCGATCCCGGGGTCGTAGAGCACCAGCTTGCCGACGTTCCGGGTGAGCAGGGTGGCCTCTAGCGCGCACAGCGCCCCGTACGAGTGGCCCAGCAAGACGGTCGGCTCCCCGAGAGAGTCCACCACCGCTGCCACGTCCTCGAACTCCCGTTCCACGAGGTAGCCGTTGGCATCGCCGCTGCCCCCTCGGCCCCGGCGGTCGACGGCGCAGACGGTGAAGCGCCCCTCGAACGCCGGGAGAACCGGCCTCCACCGGCTGTGGTCGGCGGCCGTCCCGTGCACGAGCACGAGGGGCGATCCTTCCCCGCTCCGCCGGTAGGCTATGGGCGTGCCGTCTCTGGAGGTGATGCTCTCAGGCGACAAGACATCCTCCTTACTGGCCCACCGAGTTCCGGGCGGGCCTATCCTCTCCACCGCAAGCATGATGCCATCGAGCCGGGGTCGATGCGAATACCGGAGACCATGCGGGGAGGCGGGGGCGCATCGTACCGCCGTCGGCGTCATCCTGCCCTTCTTCCCCGCCGCTTCGCCCGCAAGAAGGCTCCCGAGGAGGCCGCGGCGCGCGGCTCCGGCACGCGTCCCGCGGCCTCTAGCGCCCCCGAGAGATCCCGCACCCCCTCCACCAG
>DATACV010000039.1:0-3627 GCA_036258875.1 Rubrobacteraceae bacterium | reverse complement strand
TTGGCGAGCAGGCACCGGAGATCAAACTCCGAGACCTCGAGGGCAGGCTCGTCAGCCTCCAGGATTTCAGGGGCGAAGAGGTACTGGTGCTCTTCTGGAGCCCCGGGTGCGGCTTCTGCCAGGAGATGATGCCCGACCTGAAGGAGTGGGAGGCTGCCCCCCCTGAAGGCGCTCCGAGATTGCTGGTCGTCTCGGACGAGACCGTCGAAGAGAACAAGGCCATGGGTATCAGCTCTCCCGTAGTCCTGGACGACACGTACGCGGTGTGGGACGCCTTCGATGTGTCGGGCACACCGTCGGCCATACTCGTCGATGCAGAGGGTCGCGTCGCCTCGAAGATGGTTATGGGGTCGGTGGCGGTGCTCGAGCTGATTAAGTCTCACAGGACCGCTGCGTGACATGAGCTTTGAGAATCGTGTAACCCGCGGTCGGGTCGCCGCGGCGGGGTGACCGCGGGCTGAGCCGGAGGACGGCGGGGTCGCCATCCTCTACTCTTCGAGTATGAGGTTGACGCAAGAGGTCCTCGAAGCGTGCTACAGGGCGGGTGCCTTCCCGATGGACGACGGGTACGGGAGGATAGGCTTCTACCGCTCCGACCCGAGGTCCATCCTCGAACTCGACGGCCTGCACGTCTCGAAGTCCCTGGCGCGGGTGATCCGCAAGGGCACCTACGAGGTACGCGTGGATCATGACTTCGAGGCCGTCATCCGGGCGTGCGCGGATCGTAGGGACACCTGGATCGGTGCCGAGATCATCCGCGCCTTCGTCCGCTTCCACGAGCTCGGCAAGGCGCACAGCGTCGAGGCATACAGAGGGGGTGAGCTGGCGGGCGGCCTCTACGGCGTGGCTTTAGGCGGCGCGTTCATGGGGGAGTCCATGTTCAGCCGCATGCCCGACGCTTCGAAGGTGTGCCTGGTCCACCTCGTCGAGCGCCTCAAGGAGCGGGGCTACGTGTTGCTCGACTGCCAGATCCAGAACGACCACCTGGCTCGCCTCGGGGCCATCGAGATCTCCGAGGGCGAGTACCTGAGGCGGCTCGAGCACGCCCTCTCGCTGGAGCGGTCCTTCGTCTGAGGCGACCCGGGCGCGGTGCGTGATAAGCTAGCCGCATGGACAACAGGTACGTACGTCTGGAGTGGCGGCCTGAGCTCGAGCGGCCTGTCTTGATCGCCGCCTTCACGGGCTGGAACGACGCGGCGGAGGCGGCTAGCTTCGCCCTGGCGACGTTGAGGGACAGCTGGGAGGCGCAGAGGTTCGGCTTTTTCGACGCCGACGAGTTTTTCGACTACCAGACCAACAGGCCCCAGATCAAGCTGATCGAGGGTGTTACGCGCACGATCGAGTGGCCGGAGAACCACCTCTCCGCGACGGTGTCGAGTCTGGAGGCCGCCGGCGGGCGTGGCGCCGTCCTTCTCTCGGGGCCGGAGCCAAGCTTCCGGTGGCACTCGTTCTCGGGGGCGGTGATCGAGCTCGCCAGGGAGCTGGGCGTGGAGCTCGTGGTCACGATGGGGGCGCTGCTCGCCGACGTGCCTCACTCGCGCCCGGTCTCCGTTGCCGCCAACTCGCAGGATCCTGCCCTCGTCGAGAACCTGGGCCTCTCGGCCTCGCGCTACGAGGGCCCGACAGGCATCACCGGCGTCCTGCACCGCGCCTGTGCCGCAGCGGGCCTCCCTTCGGTGAGCTTCTGGGCCCCGGTGCCGCACTACCTTCCCGCCATCCCCTCGGCCCCGGCCGCCCTCGCCCTGCTGGAGAGCCTCACGGGCCTGCTCGGGATGGACGTGGACACCTCGAGCCTCGAGCGCGGCGCCGCCTCCTACCAGGAGCAGGTATCGGCGGCCGTCAACCAGGACGCCGACCTCTCGTCCTACGTCCGGATGCTCGAGGACCGCTTCGACGCCCAGGCGGATCAGGGCCCCAGGGACCTCCCCTCGGGCGACGACCTCGCGAGGGAGCTCGAGAGCTTCCTGCGCGACCAGCGCCGCGAAGAGGAGTAGGTTTCAGGCTACAGGTTTCAGGTTCCAGTTAAGAGACCTGAAGCCTGAGACCTGCTGCCTGAAGCCTCCTAATTAAACAGCGCGAGCACGAAGACGATCACACTCAAGAGGCCCAGGAACCCCTGCACGACGGCGGAGGCCACGTAGCCGATGAGTACTCCGCCGGCGGCCCGCGACGTCCGCCGCCAGTCCTCTGTGCCGAACCGCGGGGCCAGCTGCCCGTCTTGGGCAGGGCGGTCTCCACGGCGCCGCTTGAGGTACTCGCCGAGGAAGACCCCGCCTATGGCGCCGAGCACGAGGCCGAAGAGGGCCCCGACGCCTAGGAAGAGGGCCCCGATCAGGGCGCCGACGATCCCGCCTATAGCGCCGCCGGCGGTGCCCCAGTTGCTGGCCCCGAAGCGGCGGGCCCCGTAGGCAGTGGCGACGAAGTCCAGGACGAGCGCGATGGCGGCGAAGAGGCCGAGCAAGGCGACGGTGAGGCCGGAGACCACCTCGAAGTCGGTGGCGATCGCGTAGACGAGCCCGGAGATGAAGATCAGGGGTACGCCCGGGAGGCCGGGGAGCACGCTCCCCACGAGGCCGACGAGCATGGCCGCGAGCGTGATCCAGAGTATCGGGTCGTTGGGAGCTTCCACGGGCTACGAGACTACGGGGAGGCTCTTGCGCCCCTTCTTGCGCGGGAGCGCCGCGTTGAGGCTGCCCGAGGCGTAGCCAGAGAGGTCGAGGGCCACGTAGAGGAAGCCCGCCGCCTTGAGCTCGGCGGAGATCTTCTCCCGGCGGGTGAAGGCCTTCTCCAGCTCGTCGGGGCCGACCTCGAGGCGGGCTATCTCGCCGTGGTGCCTCACGCGCACCTGGCGGAAGCCCTCGGCGCGCAGGAACTCCTCGGCGCGGGCCACCTGGGAGAGCTTCTCCGGGGTGATCTCCTGCCCGTAGGGAAACCGGCTGGAGAGGCACGCCAGCGCCGGCTTGTCCCAGCTCGGTAGCCCGAGGTGTTTCGCGAGCTGCCGTACCTCGGTCTTGCCTACCCCGGCAACCGAGAGCGGCGAGACCACCCCGAGCTCCTTGGCGGCTTTTCTCCCTGGCCGGTAGTCGCCCTCGTCGTCCTTGTTGGCGCCGTCCACCACGCAACCGTAGCCGCGTTCCTGGGCGAGCCGGCTCAGGTCCGAGTAGAGCGTGCTCTTGCAGAAGTAGCAGCGGTTCGTGGGGTTGCTCGCGTAGTTGGGGTCGTCGAGCTCGCGGGTGTTGACCACCAGGTGCTCCACCCCCAGAGAGCCGGCGAATCCGCGCGCCAGGTCAAGCTCCGAGGGCAGGTACGTCTCGTTGTTCGAGGTGACGGCGAGGACCCTCTCGCTGGAGAGCGCCCGCGCTGCGATCGCAAGGGCAAGCGAGGAGTCCACCCCGCCGGAGAACGCTACCAGCGCGCTGCCGTACGGGGCTACTATGGCCTCCAGTTCTCTCAGCCGGTCTTCTGCTCTATCCATTGTTCACCCTTTCGAGACCTCCGAGCCACTCGATGACCTCCTCCGCGCTCCTGTCCGGCGGGAAGACAGGGTAGAAGACCTTCTCGATGCGGCCGTCTTCGATGACCAGCGTCAGCCTCTTCAAAAGAACCATGCCGTCGACCTCGAACGTC
>DATACV010000038.1:0-2302 GCA_036258875.1 Rubrobacteraceae bacterium | reverse complement strand
CGAGGCAGGGGTGGAGGACCTCTCGGAGTACCTGGTGGGGCCGACGGCCCTCGCCTTCTCCGAGGACCCCGTCGCGAGCGCCAAGCTGATGGCGGAGTTCGCCGACCAGGTAGAGTCCTTCGCCCTGGAGGGCGGGCTCCTGGAGGGCGGCCGGGTACTGGCCGAGGCCGAGGTCGTCGCCCTCAGCAGGCTCCCGGGGCGCGAGCAGCTCCTCGCGCAGGTCGTCGGGGGTATCTCCTCCCCGCTCACGGGGCTGGTGAACGTGCTCAACAACCCCGTCCAGGGTCTGGTCATAGCGCTGAACCAGATCGCCGAGCAAAAAGGGGCGCGGTCGTAGGTAACAAGTAGAGTCTTAGGAGGACTGTTATGGCGGTAAACCAGGAAGAGCTGATGGAGACCATCGAGAACATGACCGTTCTCGAGCTCTCCGAGCTGGTGAAGGCCCTCGAGGAGCGCTTCGGCGTCTCCGCGACCGCTGTCGCGGCCGCTCCCGCCGCGGGCGCCGCGGCAGGCGACGGCGCGAGCGCTGCGGCCGAGGAGGAGCAGACCGAGTTCGACGTCGTGCTCCAGTCGGCGGGGGACAAGAAGATCCAGGTCATCAAGGTGGTGCGCGCCGCGACGGGCCTCGGCCTCAAGGAGGCCAAGGCGCTCGTGGACGAGGCGCCGAACCCCGTGCGCGAGGGCGTCAGCCGTGAGGACGCCGAGGCCCTGCAGAACCAGCTCCAGGAGGCAGGCGCCACCGTCGAGCTTAAGTAGCTTGGAGGTTCTGAGGTTCTAAGGCTTTCAGGTAGAGCCTCTGGAGGCGGCGCTCCCTCGCGGGGGCGCCGCTTTCGTTCGGGTTCGACCTGTCGTGGGCCTGAAGGCGCTACGAGGTAGCGGCCGAAGGCTACCCAAACCTCAAAACCTAGAACCTGAAAACCTCAAAGCCTCCACGACTCGCAAGCGCCATTCGTGGCATGCTACGAAGAGCTGTGCTAAACTCCCGGCGCCGGTCCGAGATCGGCGCAAAAATTTTGCATATCTGCCTCTCGGCGCCTTGACTTACCCTCTTACGGGGGGTAAGATACTCGTTTGCGTGTTCGGCCATTCTTCAACGATCCTTTTGGAGGAGAGCTAATTTGGTGACGCCTGTTGTGCGCCGGGAACGGCACCCGTATGCCCGTTTGCAGTTTACCGACATTCAGTTGCCGGATCTCGTCGAGATCCAGCGCAATTCCTTTGGGAGGTTTCTGGAGGAGGGCATCAGGCAGACCTTCACCGAGATATCGCCCATAGAGGACTACACGAGCTCCTACGCCGTGGAGTTCGGGGAGCACCGCTTCGACGACCCGCCGGTCTCCCAGGAAGAGTGCATGTCCAAGGACAAGACGTACGCGGCCCCGCTGTTCGTGCGGGTACGCTTCATCGTCAAGGAGACCGGAGAGGTCAGGGAGCAGGACGTCTTCATGGGCGACTTCCCCCTCATGACCGACTCAGGGACGTTCATCATCAACGGGACCGAGCGGGTGGTCGTCACGCAGCTCGTGCGCTCGCCCGGCGCCTACGTGATGGAGCCGAAGGACCCGACCAAGCAGGTCCTGACGGCGAGCCTGATGCCGAGCCGGGGGTCCTGGCTCGAGTTCGAGGTCGAGACCAAGGGCTACGTCTCCGTCCGCATAGACAGGAAGCGCAAGCTGCCGGTCACGGTCTTGCTCAAGGCCCTCGGGGTGGGTGGGCCCGAGGAGATCCTCGACCGCTTCGACGGCTCGTGGCTGATGCGCAACACGCTGGAGCGGGACGACACGCCTTCCAAGGACGAGGCCCTGCTCGAGGTCTTCAGGCGGCAGCGCCCTGGGGAGCCTGTCAACATCGAGAACGCGCAGAACCTGGTGGACGGGCTCTTCTTCGACGCCAAGCGCTACGACCTCTCCGAGGTCGGCCGCTACAAGGTAAACAAGAAGCTCAAGCTCGACGTGCCGCTGGAGACCCGCACCCTCACCATCGAGGACATAGAGGCGTTGCTCAAGCGTCTGATCGAGACCTCCGAGGAGGTCGCCGAGGAGGAGGAGTTCGGGCGCATAAACTACGAGCGCATCCGGCACAAGCTCGACGAGTACGAGCACTTCGGCAACAGGCGCCTGAGGACCGTCGGGGAGCTGGTGCAGGAGGCGTTCCGCATCGGGATGTACCGCATGGAGCGCGTCGTGCGCGAGCGGATGACCACCCAGGACGAGGAGTCCATAACGCCGCAGACCGTCGTGAACACCAAGCCGGTCGCGAGCGCCATAAAGGAGTTCTTCGGCTCCTCGCAGCTCTCGCAGTT
>DATACV010000037.1:0-20265 GCA_036258875.1 Rubrobacteraceae bacterium | reverse complement strand
GTCTACCTCGGCGTCTCCTCGCTCATAACCACGCTCGGGATGTTCTTCTTGCTCGCCGGCCTGAACGTAACGCTCACAGGCGGCTTCCCGGCGACCACCCCGGAGACGAACGCCCTCACTCGGGCCCTCGGGGAGTACGCGTGGTCGGGGACCATCTGGGCCCTCGTCATCGTGGCCGTCCTCCAGCTCGTCCTCTCGCGCACTCGGTGGGGGCTTCACACCTACGCTACCGGCGGCAACCCGCTAGGGTCGCGGGAGGCCGGGGTGAGCATCGCGCGCATCAAGATCGGCAACTTCATGCTCTGTGGCGTGCTCGGTGGTTTCGTCGGGATCATCGAGTCCTTCCGGATAAACTCCATAGACCCGCTGGCGGGCGGTCCCGACATCGTGCTCCTGTGCATCGCCGCGGCGGTCATCGGGGGGACGGCGCTCCTCGGCGGGGTCGGGACCGTTACGGGGGCGTTCCTCGGGGCGCTCGTGCTCGTCATCTTGCGGAACGGCTTCACGCTGCAGGGGATCAGCGCCTACACCTACAACATCATCCTCGGCGTCGCCATCCTGATCGCCATGATCCTGAACGTCTACGTCGCCAGGCTGCGCGGGGCGGGGAGGGCGTAGTGGAGAACGGGCGGACAGGCGGCTCGGACTTCCTGCGCGTCGAGGGGATCGTCAAGAATTTCGGGGCGATCTCGGTCCTCAAGGGCGTGGACATGCACGTCAAGAGGGGGGAGGTGCTCGGCCTCATAGGTGACAACGGTGCCGGCAAGAGCACGTTGCTCAAGACCATCACCGGCTTCCACCGCCCCGACGGGGGCAGGATCCTGATCGAGGACGAGGAGGTCAACCTGCGCTCCGTCTCGCAGGCGCGCGCTCTGGGCATCCAGACCGTCTACCAGGATCTCGCCCTCATCAACGAGTTGTCCGTCTTCCACAACATGTTCCTGAACTCCGAGGTGACGGTGGGGCCGTTCCTCAACAACCGCAAGATGAAGGAGAAGACCGCCCAGTACCTGGAGGACATGGGCGTCAGGATCCCCTCCATAGACACCGAAGTAGCCAGGCTCTCGGGCGGGCAGCGCCAGGCCATAGCGGTGGCGCGCGCCGTCTACTCCGACGCGAAGATGCTGCTGCTCGACGAGCCGCTCGCAGCGATGGGTGCCAAGGAGGGGGCTTTGATCCTGGACCTCATCCAACGCCTCAAAGAGGAGCGGGGCATACCCATGATCCTCATAGTCCACAACTACGCCCAGGTCTTCGACGTCTGCGACCGCGTGAACCTCCTGCGCAACGGCCGCATCGAGTACGACAAGCCCGTCGCCGACAGCTCGGTCGAGGAGCTCACCGAGCTCGTCGTCTCCGAGTACCGCAAGGCCCGCGAGACGGGCGGTGGGTAGGCTCCCTACCCCCGGTCGAAGAAGGGGATGCCGCCTTTCTCGTGGCGGTGCTCGAGGGCGAACGCCTCGTCGAGCTCCAGCCCCAGACCGGGGGCCTCGGTGAGCTCGATGCTCCCGTCGCGGATGATCTCGCCCCCCGAGTAGCGCACGAAGTCGGCCCAGTGGGGCATGTCTATGGCGTGCCACTCGAGGACGGCGAAGTTGGAGACGGCGGCGCAGACGTGGGCCGCGGCGATGGTCCCGACGGGGCTCGAGACGTTATGCGGGGCGAAGGGGACGTAGTCGAGCTCTGCCAGGTTGGCGATGCGCTTGCCTTCGGCCATCCCGCCGCACTTGGCGATGTCCGGCATCACGAAGTCTACGGCCCCGAGCTCGAAGAGCCGCTTGAAGTCGAAGCGAGTGTAGACGTTCTCCCCGGCGCAGATAGGCGTCCGCGTGCCGCGCCGCACCTCGGCGAGCGCCGCCGGGTTCTCGGGCGGCGTCGGCTCCTCGAGCCAGAGGAGGTCGAAGGGCTCTACCGCCCGCGCGAAGCGGATGGAGCTCGGGACGTCGAAGCGGCCGTGCATGTCTATGGCGATCTCGACCTCGGGACCGAGGGCCTCGCGGACGGCCGCGACCCGCGCGACCATCGCGTCGTGCTCCCGCGGCGAGATCCCGCCGCTGAAGAAGTCGCGGTGCAGCGGTCCCGTTACGTCGTCGACGTCGAGCTTGATCGCATCGAAGCCCGAAGCCACGGCCTGCCTGGCGACGGCCACATACTCGTGTTGCAGCTCCTCGGAGAGCAGCCCTCCGTCCGTCGTGTGGTGGGCGGCGGCGTCCACGGTGCCCGCGTTGCAGTCGGCGTAGAGCCGTATCTTCTTGCGGAACGCGCCGCCCAGGAGGCGGTAGACGGGCACACCCTGGAGCTTGCCGGCCAGGTCCCAGAGCGCGATCTCGATCCCGCTCAGCGCCGTGATCACCGCGCCTGCCTGACCGCCGGTGAAGATGTTCCAGCGGCGCAGCTTCTCGTAGAGCTTCTCGACGTCGCGCGGGTCTTCGCCGAGGAGCCGGTCCTCGAGGTTGGTCACGATGTGGTGGATGCCCGCGGCAGGGGCGGAGGGGTAACACTCGCCCAGGCCGTATTCCTCGCCGGCCCAGAGGCGCACCAGCACCGAGGGCCCGACGGCCCGGATCGCGGCCGTCTCCACGCGGGTGATCCTGGGCGAGCTCATGGCCCCTCCGCGCCGGGTTGAATCAGGATCTTCAGGTGAGCCTCCGGCTCGCGCATGAGGGCGAGGAGGCCGTCTTCGAGCGCCCTCCCCAGCGGGACGCGGTCGCTGACCAGCGGCTCGGCTCGCACCGCCCCGCGCCCGAGCAGGGCCAGCGCGGCGGCGAAGTCCTCGTCGTAGACGTGCGAGAGGGAGCCGAGGAGCTCCTTCTCCGCGCCCACGAGCCGCATGAAGTCCAGCGTACCGGGGCTCCCGTAGACGCCGACCAGCACGACGCGCCCGCCCTTGCGCGCCGCCCCGACGGCGGCCCCTATGGCCCGGACGTTCCCGGAGCACTCGAGGACCAGATCGGCCCCTATCTCCGGCTCCTCCTCGGGCACGAGCGTCTCGTGAGCCCCGAGGGCGGCAGCCAGGTTACGGCGCTCGGGCAGCGGCTCGACGACGCTGACGGTCGAGGCGCCACCGGCTTTCGCGGCCTGGAGGGCCATCAGGCCCACGGCGCCCGCGCCGACCACGGCTACGCTCTCGCCCACCGCGAGCCTCCCGCGCCGGAGCGCCCGGACGGCGACGGCGAGCGTCTCGGCCAGGGCGCCTGCGTCGTCGGTGACGCCGGCGGGTAGCGGGAGCAGGGTGCTGGCCGGGGCGTTGCAGAGCCCGGCAAGTCCGCCGTCGGCCATGAGACCCAGAGCCCCGAGCCGCTCGCAGAGCGTGACCCGGTGGCGCTTGCACCAATAGCACTCGCCGCAGAAGACCAGCGTGTCCGCGGCGACGCGATCACCGGGCCGGTAGCGGTCCACCCCCGCACCGACGGCCACGACCTCCCCGGAGAACTCGTGGCCGAGCGTGATAGGCGCCGAGCGCCCCGTTAGCGGGTGGGGCTCTCCGGACGGAATAAAGATCGGGCCGCTCCGGTACTCTTCGACGTCTGTGCCGCAGATGCCGCACGAGAGCACGCGCAGCCGCACCTCGCCAGGGCCGGGCGGGGGTGGGTCCTCGACCTCGTCCAGCCGGACGTCGCCCCTGCCGTGCCACCTGAGCGCCAGCACTACTCGCCGCCCTCTCTCCGCTCCCGGTCCTGCCTGACGAGCGGCAGCCGGTCTCCGGGCCGGCACGGGTGCTCCGCCTGGATCCGGCCGCCGTCCGGGTAGGCGTCGCGGAGCATCCTCGACGCTATGGCCTCCGCGTCGAAGGGGCTCGCGCCGACGTGGAGGTGACCGAGATCGTAGATCGCCGCCTCCAGCCGGACCGAGAGCCAGGTCTTCCAGGGGTTGCCAACCACGTGGGTATGTGCGTCCGTGATCTTTATGCGGGCATCCCCTCTTCGACCGGCGACGAACCGCGGTCCCTACATCACGCCGAACTTCTCGAAGGCGTCCTCGGCGCCCATCCCGCCCCGGATGGCCTGCTCCACTAGGCCCTCTTTCTCCGCCTTCTCCAGCGCCCTGCGGAACACCTCGTGCTCCGCGGCGCGCGGGACGACGCACACGCCGTCGAGGTCGCCGAAGATCACGTCTCCCGGCTCGATCCTGACCGCCCCGACCTCGATCGGGACCCTGAAGTCGACGACCTTGCCGCGCGGGCCCTGGTCCTGGGCGTAGCTCCCGCACGAGAAGGTCGGGAAGCCGAGCGCGAGGATCCCGCGCGTGTCTCGATGGTAGCCGTCCACGACCGCCCCGGCCGCGCCCAGGGCCTTCGCCCGCGTGCTCATCAGCTCACCCCAAAGGGCGTATCTCGGGGAGGCGCCCGCGCACACGTAGACCTCGCCGGCCCCGAGGTCGTCGAGCGCCCTGAGCATCAGGCCGAAGGGGCGGGACATGACGTCGTTGGCGCCGGGGTCGTGCGTCTCCGCGAAGACGTCGGCCTCGAGCACGGTCATCGCCCGCCCAAGGACCACCATCTCTTCGCGCAGCGGCTTTATGGCGGGCGGCAGGAACTGGCGCAGCAGCCCCATCTTGTCCATGACGTCCCCGACCACCGCCGTGAAGAGCTTGCGGCGGACCTCGTCGAAGAGCTCGTTCTCGGATCTGCGGCCCACGCCCGTGCCTCTCCACCCCCGTCGCTACCCCGGCAGCTTAACCCGGCGACCGCTTCTCTGGCAAGCCGCCGCTAGCCCGCGGCCGGTAGCGAGGCGGAGAGGGCCGGCTCGGGATCGTAGTCCGGGGGGAGGGGTACGAAGGGCGGCCGTACGGTCCCCATCGACGCGCCGTGCCGGGCCTCGGCGAGCCTCTTGAGCACAGCGGCGGAGGCGTACTCCTTGGTCATCGCTCGCGCCCTCTGGAGCCTCTCCGAGAGCTCTCTGCCACCGGCCTCGTCGCCGGCCCTGACCGTCTCGTGCATCTCCACGATCTCCTCCGGGATGAAGTTGGCCAGGGCGCTGATCGCGCCCTGCGCCCCGGTGTTGAGCCTCTGCCAGAGATCGTCCTCCGTCCCGATGAGTACTCCTCTGTCGCCCTCCAGAACGGCCTCGGCGTAGCCGGCCTCTCCCCCCGAGTCCTTGACCCCCCAGATCGGGAGCCCGGTAACGACCTCTTCGGGCACCGGCACGGCGTACTTGGGGATATGGTAGAGGATGACGGGGTGGCTGGTCCGCTCCAGCACCGGCTCGAAGAAGCGCCTCAGGCCCTCGGCGCTCGCGGGCTTGAAGTAGTAGGGCGGCAGGACGAGCACCGCGGTCGCGGGGTAAGCCTCCAGCGCCTCGACCATCTCTAAAGTGTCCGGCAGGTTGCCCTGCATGACGGCGGGGATGACCTGGAGGGGGAGGTCGTGCGCGAAGAGCGACTCCAGGACGCGCAGTTTCTCCCCCAGGGTCAGCGAAGGCCCCTCGCCGTTGGTGCCGAACGGGACTACGCCCCGCACGCCCATCTCCGCGAGCCACGAGACGTGGGCCAGGTAGGCGTCTACGTCCACCGAGAGGGAGGCATCGTCCTCTATGGGGGTGACGTTCGCCACGTACACGCCTTCTATCTCCTGCATCCCTGCTCCTTCCTACGGAGGGTTCGCGTGTCCGCTCTAGCCATACCCGTTCGCCTTATCTTCCCAACGCCTTGCGGCCTTCGAGAAAGGCCCACAACTCTCCCCGATCCGGCAGGCCCTCGTAGTCCCCGAGGGTGGCGACGCTGAGCGCCCCCATGGCGTTCGCCACTCGGAGGCGTTCCTCCGGGGCGAGGTTCCACAGGTGCCCGGCGAGGTATCCGGCGTCGAAGGCGTCGCCCGCGCCGACCGGGTCGACCTCCTCCACGGGGAAGGCGGGCTGCGAGATCAGGCGCCCCTCGACGAGCGCCAGGCTACCCTCCTTCCCCAGTTTGAGCACCACCTCGCGCGGCCCCGCGGCGGCCAGCTCGCGCACGAGTCCCTCGTCGTCTCGTCCCCAGAGCGCCCGCGCTTCGTCGTCCCCGACGAACAGGAGGTCGACGCTGGGCAGGATCTCCTCGACGAAGCTCCGCGCCTCCTCAGGTCCCCACAGCTTGGAGCGGTAGTTGACGTCGAAGCTGACGCGCGCCTCCGCCTCGCGCGCCGCCCAGAGGGTGAAGGCCCCGCATTCTTCGGAGAGGGCCGGGGTGATGCCGGTGAGGTGTAGGAAGTCTGCCCCTGCGAGGTCTCCGGGACCGAAGGTCTCCGGCGCCAGCGTCGAGGCGGCGGAGCCCTTGCGGTAGTAGTAGACCCGCGCGTCGGGGCCGACCTGCTCGCGCAGGTAGAGCCCGGTCGGGAGGTCGCGGACCCGCCGCACCCGCGATGTGTCCACCCCTTCTCCCCTGACGCGGTCGAGTACGAGCTGGCCGGGCTCGTCGTCTCCCAGGAGGCTCATCCACCCCGCGGAGAGGCCGAGCCGGGAGAGGGCGATGGCGAGGTTGGACTCCGCGCCCCCGATCTTGAGCTCCAGGCTCGCGGCGTGGCGCAGGCGCCCAGGGCGCGCGGGGACGCCGAGGACCATCGTCTCGCCGGCCGTTACGACGCTGGGCAGGGTCTCCTCCTACAAGACGGCCATGTGCGCGCGGACGCCGGCCGCCAGTTCGTGGGCGAACTCAGGGTACGGGCCGAGCCGCTCGTCTGCGTGCCGGGTCAGCTCCCGGAGGTCGGTGATCCCTTCGCCCAGCCCCTCCCTCACCACGCCGTGGACCTGCTGGGTGAACTCCAGGGAGCGGTCGAGGAAGCCGAGGGCCTCCTCCCCCCGCATTGGCGGGTAGTGGGCGGTGAGTAGGTGTTCCGGGCGGAGCGTCTGGAGCCTCCTGATCGTGGCCTGGTAGGCGGCGGCGTCGAAGTAGCGCGGGGGGATCAGGCGGTTCCCCTCGCGGTCGTAGATGCCGGTCTCGAGCGCCGCGTCTATGATGATCGCCGCCCCGTTCTTCGGGTCCCAGATGCCGAGGTGTCCAGGCGTGTGGCCGGGGAGGTGCAGGATCTCGATGCGCCGGTCCGGCCCGAGCCTCATCGTCTCCCCGCCGCGCAACCCGGCGTCCACCGGGGAGTCGCCGCCCAGCTCCGTGCGTATCCACTCAACCGAGTCCTGGTCCGGGCCGAAGCCGTAGGGCTCGTACCAGCGGTAGATGTCGGAGAGGATGAGCTCGTTGTTCTCGACCCAGGCCCGATCCGGCTCGCCGCACGTGAACCACAGAGCGGGGTGCATCTCCTTGAGGGCGCGGTTGCCGCCGCAGTGGTCGACGTCGGCGTGGCTGATGATCACCTCGTCTACGTCCTCCAGGGAGAGCCCGATCCCCTCCAGGTAGGGGACGATGACCTCCTCCGGCGTCCCGGCGAGGCCGGTATCTACGAGGACTGTGTGGTCCTCCCCGGTGAGGAGGTACTGGCACATGAAGCGCACCCCGAGGTCGGACTCTATGCGGTGTATGCCGGGCAGGATCTCCATCCTGGGGCTACACTAACCGCGTCCAACGTTCCGCGCAAGCACGCGGCTACCGTGCTAGCTTGTACGCCTGTAAGGGAAGGAGGCTCGAGAACGGACATGTATCTATCCAGACACCTCACGACCGCCGGGGCCCGCTGGGCGCTGGACGGCCGCTACCTGCCCGCGGCTTTCACCCTGGACCTCCCGCTGCAACTGCCAGCCGGGGAGGTCCACCGCTTTCTGGAGGGTCTGCCGCGCGGCGGGGCGGCCGAGGAGCCCGTCTTGCCGCCAGTCGAGCCCGCGCAGGAGGTGTGGGCGAGCGGGGTCACCTACGAGCGAAGCCGGGAAGCGCGCATGTTCGAGTCCGGAGAGGCCGACATCTACGACAAGGTCTACGACGCCGTGCGTCCCGAGCTCTTCTTCAAGGCGCTCGGCTGGCGGGTAGTGGGGCACGGTGAGGAGGTGCGCGTCCGGGAAGACAGCCACTGGAACGTGCCCGAGCCGGAGCTCGTGCTGGTCGTCAACGGCCGGATGGAGATAGTGGGCTACACCGCGGGCAACGACGTCTCGTCGCGGGACATAGAGGGCGAGAACTCGCTGTACCTGCCGCAGGCCAAGATCTACGACGGCGGCTGCTCTTTGGGACCCGGCATCGTCGTGAGCGGGCCGGACTCGATGCGCGACCTGCTAATCCGGATGCGCATCCTGCGCGACGGCGAGACCGTCTACGAGGACGAGGTGAGCACCTCCCGGATGAAGCGGCCCTTCGAGGAGCTCGCCGAATACCTCGGTAAGGAACTCTCCTTCCCGACAGGGGCCTTCCTGATGACGGGCACCAGCCTCGTCCCCGGCGAAGACTTCACGCTGACGCCCGGGGACCGCGTCGAGATATCGGTAGGCGACCTCGTGCTCTCGAACGATGTAGTCTCATAGAACGACCGTTCATACGCGCCATTACCCGGGTCGAACACGCCGCCTGCGGTTTGGAAAGGGTGGTGCTCGGAAGTCTGCCTTCCAGGGTATGGCTTGTCGGAAGTTCGCGCTAGGCGCAGAGGGATGCCATCATGTCGGTGAACAAGCTCTAACCCGGCGGGAGAAACGGCAGGAAGGTCAGAAGAGGCAGGACGGCGCGGTGGGGGAGGAGCCGGAGATCGGGGTGGGGCTGAGCTAGCGGTTGGACACTCGTGGCGCAGCCACGGAACTGCGTACAGGAGGTATTTCTCCCAAGTGCAGTCGCCAGAGGTTGGAGTCTCTACTATTGAAGATGAGCTTCTTTAGCGAACGCCTCGTATGGCCCAGGCGCGGGCGATGAGGTGGTGCTCCCCCCGAGCGTTGGTCGGCAGGCTCGTCCGAAGCCGCTCGCGAAGCACCGCCCGTCGCTCTTCGTTCAGCGATATCGCGTAGCCTGGCGCGGCTCCCTGGCCGCCTAGGAAAGGGGACCAATAGTCGTCGAAGTCGCGGAAGACGGTGGGTACGTCGATGGCGCGCGCCTCGACCTTTACTAGCCCGGTGGTGTGGAAGAAGTTGGTCAGTGGCTCCGGCTTGCACAGGGTGAAGCGTTGTCCTTGATCTAGCTCCCGGGCCTTCGGATCCAGCGCTGCTGCCGCATCCCAGAAGTAGCGCATCAGCTCCATGCCCTCGGCGTAATCCCAAACGTAGGCAGCGACGGTCCCGCCTGGGCGCGCCACGCGCACCATCTCTGATAGCGCTCTCTCAGGTTCTGCTACGAAGTTGAGGACGAGTCCTGCAACTACAGCGTCGAAGGTCAACGAGGCTTCTCGTAGGGCTTGGGCGTCCCCGACGTCGAACCTCACCCGCGGATCGTTCAACCGATTGCGCGCGCATGCGACGTACGGCGGCGAGGGATCGATACCCACGGCTTCTCTGGGAGCAGCCAGCGCGAGGATGGACTCGGTGAGCGCCCCCGTGCCGCAGCCGACGTCCAACCAGCGGCGACCAGACGGCACCGCGAGCCACCCTAGGAACTCTCTTGCCACGAGGCGGCTCCAGCGGCCCATATACGTTTCATAGGCATCGCCACTGTCCCATGTCTCCGTTCCGTTAACGTGACCTGCTTGGTCATCCATAGTGTTATCCCCCGATGGATAGCGCCTCCTGCCGCAATAATGATGGAACGCGGTGGTACCGTCCGCAATAGCTGCTACTGTTGCCCCCAATCCAGTAGTAAGCGCATCCTCGGAAACCCAAGCCATAGGCAGCACGCACCTTCCCGTGTGAAGGACGAAGTTACAACGGACCGAAGGTTCGCTTCTGCGCCACGGTGGGGGAGGAGCCGGAGATCGGGGTGTGGCTGAGCTAGCTATTGCGCGCCTGTGTCTGGCTCGCAGAACCTCAGGGAAGGCTCGATTTCGATAGTTCAGTTAGTTGGCTTCCGGGTTATGACGAGGTATTTTGACTAGCAACCCGCTCGAAGGGCACCACTATCACTTTGTTATCCAAGCGGGCACTAAAGCGCAACCCGTCTTCCGTACATATCGGAACCATTACACACGTGATGCCGCTCACCGAAATGGGTAAGAACGAAGGGAGCGAAGAGATATCGAGGAGGCGGAGCATGATCGAGTCCCAGATAGAGTCGAAGAACTTCATCGGCGGGGAGTGGGTCCCCGCCGACTCCGGCGAGGTATACGAGATAACGAACCCCGCGAACCCCTCTGAGGTTCTGGGCACCACCCCGAAGTCGGGCAAGGCCGAGGCCGAGCGGGCGATCGAGGCCGCCGCGCAGGCGGCCCCCGCGTGGAAGGCGACGCTCCCCGCCGAGCGGGGCGCGATCCTGAGCAGGGCCGCCGATCTCCTAGAGTCGCAGACAGACGAGCTGGCCGAGCTCATGGCGCGCGAGGTCGGCAAGCCGATGGGGGAGAGCCGGGCCGAGGTGGCGCGCGCCGCCGCCATCTTCCGCTACTACGGCTCCGAGGGCTGGCGCCTCTACGGCATAACGCCGCCCTCGGCCAGGCCCGGCGTCTCGATCTCCTCCGTGCGCGAGCCGCTGGGCGTCGTCGCCCTGATCACGCCGTGGAACTTCCCGCTGGCCATACCGGCCTGGAAGATGGCCCCCGCCCTTATCTGCGGCAACACTATCGTGATCAAACCGGCCACCGACGCCTCTCTCAACGCCGCGGCCCTGGTGCGCGTCCTCGCCGAGGCCGGCCTCCCGGACGGAGTGGTGAACCTGGTGACCGGCTCGGGCGGCACGGTCGGCGATGCGATGGTGACAGACCCGCGCGTAAAGGCGCTCTCGTTCACCGGCTCGACCCCGGTGGGGCTTGGGATCCAGGAGCGCGCCGTCGGCAAGAAGGTGCAGCTGGAGATGGGCGGCAAGAACCCCTACGTCGTTATGGAGGACGCCGACCTCTCGGACGCCGCGCAGAAGATCTCCTACGGCGCCTTCGGCTACGCGGGCCAGAAGTGCACGGCCTCGAGCCGCGCCATCGTCGTGGAAGACGTCTACGACGAGTTCCTAGACGAGCTAGAACGCGCTACCGAGGCCATCAAGGTAGGCGACCCGCTCGATGACGAGGTCCTCGTGGGCCCGGTGGTGAACCAGAGCCAGTACGAGGGCATCCTGGAGGCCATCGAGACGGCGCGCGGCGACGGGCGCGTGGTTGTCGACGGTGGCGCCACTGGCTCCGAGGACGAGGGCTACTACATCTCCCCGGTCGTCGTAGCAGACGTGGACAACTCCTCCGAGACGGCGCAGGAGGAGATCTTCGGCCCCGTCCTCGCGGTCATAAAGGCGCGCGACTTCGACCACGCCGTCGAGCTCGCCAACGACACCCGCTTCGGCCTGACCGCGGGGATAGCTACCAGATCCCTGCGCTACGCGCACGAGTTCATCGCCCGCTCGGAGGCCGGTCTCGCCAACGTCAACGTGCCGACCGCGGGCCTCGAGTTCCAGGTGCCTTTCGGGGGCAACAAGGAGTCCGGCGTCGGCGGCCGCGAGCAGGGCCCCGCCGGCCTCGACTTCTACTCTTCCTGGAAGACGGTAGCCATACGACCTGTGTAGACCCGGGCAACACCCGACGAGGCCGGGGTCCTGCGGGACGCCGGCCTCGCCGTTCTCGAGGCGCCGGGACGGTTGAGTGCTGATCGCCACTTCGTATAGCATGCGTAGCGGACGGGTCGTCTACCAACAGGAGGAGCGGATGGCGGGCAGGGGCTTGGCGAGGTTGGGCGGGGTGTGCGGGCTACTCTTCGTGCTCCTGATGGTGCCGGCATACGTGGTGGGATACCCGGACGCGCCGACCCCGGCCTCGCTCGCGCAGGACGTTATCGACTACTTCGTAGACGCGCCGGGCACCTTCGTCGTGGCCAACGGGGTCCTCGCCGTCTTCTCCACCTTCTTCTTCCTCTGGTTCCTGGGGGCGCTGCACGGGTTGCTGCGTCGCGCCGAGGGGGAGGAGGCGGGTCTCTCGTCGGCGGCGCTGGTAGGCGGGACGCTGTTCATAGCGCTCTCGTGCGCGGGGTACGCCGCCGAGGTCCTCTACCCCGCGTCCGTGCTGCGTTTCGAGAACTTCGCTCCCGACGCCGAGCCTGCGTTCACGTCGCTCGCGCTCTCGGCGTGGCTGTACCACTTCTGCCAGGTGGGCGCCTCGGTAATGATCGCCGCGACCTCGCTCGTGGCCCTGGCGACGGGCGCGCTGCCGAGGTGGCTCGCGCTGGCGGGGTTCGTGGTAGCCCTGCTGACCCTCCTTCACTTCCTCTTGCCGCTCCTTGGGGCCGTAGCGGGGCTCCTGTGGATAGCTGTGATCTCCGCTCTCATGCTGGTCGGTTCCAGGGGCGCGTCCGAGCCCAGGCGCCTCGCCCGCTAGCCCGTGCGCGCAAAAGGATTCACCCACGTAAGCGTCCACGCTCACGACCTCGATGAGTCTGTGCGCTTCTACGCAGGGCTCTTCGGGATGGAGGAGGTCCCTGCCCCCGACTTCGCGTCCCCTGTACGCTGGCTGCGCGTCGGCGACCTCCAGCTCCACCTCTTCCTGAGCGAGGACCCCGCCCCCGCCCGGCACCACTTCGCGCTCGACGTGGACGACTTCGAGGCAGTGTACAGAAGGGCGAGCGAGACGGGGGCTCGCGTGCAGAGCGGCAACTACTCCACGGTCCGTGAGCTGCCTGACGGCGCCGTGCAGATGTACCTGCGCGACCCGGCGGGCAACCTGGTGGAGGTCAACTGGCCCGACGTCACCACGCTCGACCGCTCAGTGGTGACGGAGATCGAGAAGGTCCCGGGCAAGCCGGACGCCAGGCTCTACATGTAGCACGCTGGCTTCGCCAGCTTTCAGCACGCGTCGGGCTTCGCCCTCGCTTGTCAGCACGCTTCGGACCTTCGGTCCTCGCTTTCAGCTTCTTCCCGCCCGGGCCTTTCCCCGACGCGCTTTCGCGGCCGCTTCGGATGGCGGGATGGGAGTTGGCCACTGACGGCCTGCTGACAAGCGAAGCCCGGCGGAGCCGGGTCGAAGCGTGCTGACAAGTCCCCGAAGGGGACGTGCTGAGAGCGACCGCAGGGAGCGTGCTGAAAGCTGCCGACCGCAGGGAGGCCGCGTGCTCCCTACATCGATACGCCGAGCAGGCCGCGCGTGAACTGGAAGTCGGTGTTGCCGGCCTCGAAGAGTTTGGGCGTGTACTCGCGGGAGGCTACGGCCGCGACAGCCCGCAGGATCTCATGCGCCCAGGAGGAAGGGTCGCCTTCGAGTAGCACGTCGAGGTCGTCCGCGTAGCTCTCCAGCGTCTCGGGGTCCGAGGAGGCCTGGAGGAGCGGTATCATGCGGTGCGCCTGCAAGGGGCGACCCGCGACGTGGGCTACCATTACCTCCACCCCCGTGGCCCCGAGACCCGTCGCCGTCTCGACCCAGTGATCGGTGGGCGCCTCCATGACGTGAAAGCCTGCTCTCTGCGCCTGCTGCCCGTAGGACAGGGTATTGGGTACGGCCCGATCCCCGAGAACCGCGTCGAGGAAGACCGGCGAGGAGAGCACCGCGGCCCTCTCAGGGACGACGACAGTGCCCCCGGCCCCGGCGACGGCCCTGGTTATGCGCGCCAGGCTCCTCGCCGCGTCGTCGGAGAGGGGACCCGCGGCGTAGAGGCCGAGCCTGAGGGCTTCGAGGCCGGCGCTCTCGTGAGCGAGGTCGTCCGCGTCGTCGAGGGTCTCGTCGAACCAGGTCTCCACCTTGGCGACCACGCTCTCTATGCCGCCGTCGAGCTGGACGCTCGCCCAGCCGAAGCGTGAGGGGTCGAGGCCGCGCTCCCTCAGAAGCGCCTCGAAGTAGTCGTTGTGGGTCTTCTCGCAGCCGTGCTCCAGCAGGAGGGCGAACCGGACGGCGGGGTTCGCGAGGTGGCCGAGGACGGTGCGGGAGTAGATCCTCTCCGCCGAGCCCGCGGAGACCCCGCAGCCCTCGGTGTGGGGCAGGGCGACGAAGCGGGTTACCTTGCCTTGCGTGGCATCGCCCTCGTTCAGGCGGTTTGCGATGCGGCGCGCGATCTGCCCCGAGCACAGGCTCGTGGGCATGACCAACCCGACCTGATCCGAAACCCGACCGCGCTCGGACGCTATCGCCCGGAAGGAGAACTCGAGGGGATCGTCGTCGCCTGGCTTGATGGGTAGCGGCTGGCCGTCGGGCTCGGGGACGTTCTGCAGCTCCTCCAGGTTCTCGGCGCTCGTCTGCTTCCAGTCGCGCCAGATGGAGACCTGGGCGTGCCCGGCCCTCTCGCCGACGGTCTTCTCGCCGGAGGCGGCACGCAGGGTGCGCTCGAACATCTCGCTGCCGAGCTCCTCCATGGGGGTGCCGTCGAGGTAGGCGCCGGCGTTCACGTCCATGTCCTTGGAGAGGAGGTTGAAGCGGCCCGTGGTGGTCACTACCTTTATCGTCGGGACGAACGGGAAGTTGGTTATGGAGCCGTTGCCGGTGGTGAAGAAGATCATGTTCGCACCCGCCGCGACCTGGCCCGCGACGCTCTCCAGGTCGTTGCCGGGGCTGTCCATGAAGTAGAACCCGCCCTCGTCCATCCGCTCGGCGTAGTCTATGACGTGGTCCACGCGCACTTCCGGGTCTTTCTTCCTCGCGGCACCTATGGACTTTATGGAGATGTTGTAGAGCCCGCGGTAGTTGTTCCCGCCCGAGGGGTTGTCCTCAGCCGTGTGTCCGTGCCACGACGCGCGCTCCTTGAACCGCTCGACCCTCTCGAGGAATCGCCGCGCCGTCTGCGCGTCCCTGACGTTCGCCAGCACGTAGCGCTCGGCCCCGATGAGCTCGTCCGTCTCGGCGAGGTTCGCGGCGCCTCCGTTACGCACCACCTCCCTCGAGACCCACCCGACGAGCGGGTTCGCCGAGACCCCGGAGAAGGCGTCGGAGCCCCCGCACTGCAACCCTATCTTCAGCTCGGAGAGGGGCACCTCGGTGCGCCGGATCTCGTTCACCCCTTCGAGCCAACCGCGAACCACGGACTTCGCCCTCTCCAGATCCGCCCTGAAGCTCCCTTGGAGGCTCATGAACGCGTGCGGCACGTCCTCCACGGGATAGCGGTGCTCCTCCAGGTAGGAGCGGAGCTTCTCGTTCGTGACCGCCCCTTCGCCGCCCTGGTCCAGGACCAGCACGGCCCCTACGTTCGGGTTGATCACGAAGCCGCTCAAGGTCCTGAGCAGGAGCTCCAGGTTGTTCGGCGTGCGTTCCTCGCCGCCCTCGGTGTGGGCTACGCAGACTATGCCGTCTATGTTCTCGTAGGCGTCCGCGACGCCGTTCATCTCCCACTCCAGCGCCCGCACGAACCCGGTGAGCCGCGAGGTGACGCCGAGGAGGACCACGTAGTTGCGCGTCCCGACGCCCCTGCCCGCGCCGCGCCTGTACCCCATGAAGGTGCGGGGCTCGTCGCGGAGCGGCACCTGCTTACCGGGACGGAAGGTCCCCTTTTCCAGGACGTAGGGCTCGAGCTCGGCGTCGCGGAAGTTGGGCTCCTCGGGCAGCACCAGGCTGTCCTTGCGGTACCCTCCGGGGATCCTGCCCCCGCCCTGGTCGTGGGTCCCTTCGGGGTCCTCGTCAGCGTCGAGCCTGGGCCGGGTCCCGTGGCGCTCGCGCAGCACGCGCAGTATCTTCTCGTTGCACGCGTAGTCGCCGGCCTCGATGTCTCCTAGCGCCCTGCCGAAGGCGAGACCCCACGAGAGCAGGTCCTCGCCCTCGCCGATCCGCTCGACGGCGAAGCGGTGTCCTTCGAGGACGGTCTGCGGCACCGTGAACTCCGAGCCTTCGTACGCCACCCGCGTCCCCGCCTCTAACCTCCGCGTCGCTATCGCCACGTTGTCTCCGGGTGCGGGCAGACGCCCGACTTCCTCGAATGCGAACCGCTCGCTACCGGTCATAGAGGCTCATCCTCCCGTAGTCTTGTGAGAGATCTTTCTTCGCGCTCAGTGTATCGTAGGGCGGCCGCGGGGAACGGTTCTACCGGTCCGGGTGGTAGCTTGCGGGCCGGGTCCCGGGAGGTGTGGGTGGTCCGGCGTGGCGCTGGGAGAGACGCCGGTTGTAGACGCGGACCATGTTCTCGGCCCACTCGCGTGCCGGGAAGTCGCCGCTCTTCTCGAAGCGCACGAGCCAGTCGTCGAGGTCGTCTACCCTGACGACGAGGAACGCCGTCTCCTCCTCGCGGACGGCGAGCCTGCCCTCTAGCTGCTGATCGGCGCCCTCCATCTCAGACGAGCACCTTGACCTTGCCGTCTTCGACTACTACCTCGTAGCGGCGCAGGACGATGTTCGGGTAGGCGAGGCACTGCCCGGTCGGGACGTGGTACTCGAGGCCGTGCCAGGGGCAGGCGACGACCTCGCCTTCGTGCACCCACTCGAAGCGCCAGTCGTTCTCGGGCCGCGAGACGAGCGTGCCCAGAGGCGGCTTGCCCTCGCAGAGCGGACCGGTCTGGTGCGGGCAGACATTGGGGAGGCCGAAGAGCTCGCCGCGGATGTTGAAGACCCCGATCTGTCGCCTCCCTACCCGCACGACCCTGAGGCTCCCCTCCGGGAACTCCGCGACGTCGCCGATGACGTGTTCTCGCTTCTCGCTCACAGCCTGCCTGGCTCCCTCCGCAGCTCCTGAGTGTAAGGTACACCATCCGCACTCTCCGCCCTAGCTTGCTCCGGGATCACCGCGGCTCGTGCGTCGAGGGCCTCGGCCGCCCCGCGCTACCACGCTGGTCCCACAGCCCCGAAGTGTGTCGGTGTTGTGGGTGGGAAAGGGCCACCCGCTCGCTCATCATCGTGGGCGTAAGCAAGGTCCACGGTGAGAACCAAAGGAGGTTATCGTACATGTCGGCAGAAGTGAACAAGGCGGTCGTGGGACGCTTCGTCGAGGAGGTGTTCGTCAGGGCCAGCGGCGACGCCATGGAAGACCTGATCGCCGAAGATTTCCGCTCGCACGCCTGGGCGAAGGACTTCGGCATACCCGACGGCCCAGAAGGAGTGAGGCAGTTCATCGCCGTCATGGATTCTGCCTTCTCCAACGCGCAGGTGCATACCGAGGACGTCCTCGCGGAGGGCGACAGGGTGGCGGTGCGCTACGTCTACGAGGCAGACCACACCGGTGAGCTGATGGGCATCGGAGCGACGGGCAAGCGCGTCAGTCTTCCGGGCATCTTCATAGCCCGCGTCGAGGGCGGGAAGCTCGCCGAGTACTGGCGGCAGGAGGACCATCTTGGCCCGATGTACCAACTCGGTGCAATGTAGGAGCAAGGGGCAGGGTAGGATACCCCGGCCCCTTCTCTTACCCTTATACACCCAGCCACTCGCCCAGCTCCTCCAGCACCCTTCACAGCTCCTCCCATCGTGCCTCGGGCGCTGGACGCGAGCCAGCTTCGGACTTTGTGGTCCCCGCCCGCCGCGAGATCAGGTGGCAGTCACCAGGGCGACCACGGCCAGCGCGAGGTAATAGACGCCAACTAGCGCCAGTAAGATCTGCGTGAAATGCTCCCTGGCCGCCGCGAAGCCCCGAGCGGGGTCGGTGCCTGCAAGGAGGACCAGGTAGAAGGCGAGCGGTACCGGCGCCGCCAGCACCCACCAGATGGATGCGGCGGGAAAGACGAGCTTGACCCAGCAGCTCACGAGAGGTACCGCCAGCAGGCCGGCTATTATTCTGTCGCCGAGGGGTTCCACCGACGCGCCCGCCTGACGGTGGACGCGCCCGAACACAGCAGCCACCAGCAGGAGCGACAGGAGGACCGTGACAGCCGCCAGGGACCCGGTTGCGCCGCTATTCATGGTTCCAGCCTCCTCACCCAGCGCTTCGCCAGCCCGGTAATTGGAACACCTGACGATGAAGCGGGGGTGAATCCGGGATAAATGGCTGTCGGTCCGGACACGGCAGGGGTCGGTAGAGTGCAGGGACTTCCTGCGCCGACTTGCGCCTTGGCGGAGCCCTGGCCCTGCTCTAAGTGGGCCGAGGCCACACTTGCGCCAGTGGCAGACCGCTCCCCATCCTCTCGAGCGGTCGGCGCGAGCCATGCGAGCTACTACCGAATGAGACGCAACCTCATTCTCAGGTTCAGCGTTGTGCCTGGTAATGGTGGCTACTAACATGCCCGTGCGAGCCCGGCGGAAGTACGCGGAGGTTGCTAATCCTTCGTGGAAATCCCCCTCCAAGCAACCCGCCGGGCTCCTATCGTTGGGCTGGGGTCCGGTAGGCGTCCATTTGTTCTACCACTGACCTCGGCCCTCCGTTATCAGAGCCTACGGTACCAGGGGCGGGCAGAGCATCCCCCAAATGAGTGATTCTTGCCGTTGCTTGTCATTGCAAGCGCCTTACTAGATGTATACATGGCTTGTTTCCTGGCTCCTCAGGCCCCCTCGAGAGTTCCTCCGCCCGCTCCAGAGCTGTCCTCGCCCCCACCCTGGCCCTGGTGACACGCTCGAGGTGTCGGCGGGGGCCGTTGCGGCCACCGACTTCGCCTTCGGCCCCGGCGGCCTGAAGGAGTTGAGGCTCGTAAGCCAGCGTGAGCGCGAGGTCCGGAGGCGGAGGTGAATACGGCGGGGCCTGAGGTGGGAGCGGCGTTCCCGACCTGGTCGGTCCGAAGGTGTAGGGAGCCCGGACCGGGGTATCCTTGGCGGGTGCCCCAGCCCGCTTATGAGAGGAGAGGGTAGGTGAACCGCCAACGCGTCGCGAGGCTGATCGCGCGGCTCGCCCTCGGCATCGCTGTGGGGGCCGCCCTTGCCTTCCTTGCCCTGCAGTACCTGTAGATAGCGACACAGCCGGGTCGCGAGTACGGGCTCCGGCTATCTTACTCTGCACCCTGTTAATCCCTTAACAATGATGTCCGGTAGTCGCTGCTATATTATAAGAGTAAGAATCATTACTGATATACCGGCCTTTGAAGGAGGTGTTAGCGTTGGCGAGATTGCGTCGAGCCGTGGCCTTGTGGAGGCGCACCAGCGTTCCGTTCTTCAGGGTCTGATAGGCACACTACTGTGGCCGGGATCCTACGGGGTCCCGGCCCTTCGTTTTGCTTAACGCAATCTTTGGCGACGGTTAACCCGGGCTCGCCCACCGGTTGATAGAGTTTGAGTACAGGCAAGGAGCCGGACCCACGCCAGGGGGCGACACGCATGGCCGACGACAAACTGCACCAGAAGCTCGTGGATTACGTCGAGGACGCCCACGCCATGGAGCAGAACGTTTCCACGATGCTCGACTCGATGATCTCCACCACCGACGACCCGGAGATCACCGAGATGCTAAGGCACCACCAGGAGGAGACCGAGCGCCAGGAGCAGAGGCTGCGCGAGCGCCTCGACGCCCTGGGGGCGGGCACCTCCGCGCGCAAGCAGGCGCAGACCGTAGCCACGGCCTTGATGAAGGGGGCGGCCGACCAGGTTCGCGGAGATCAGGCTGGCAAGAACGCCCGCGACGCTTTCACCACGGAGCACATGGAGATAGCCGCCTACCAGCTCTTGGAGCGCCTGGCCGACAGGGCCGGGGACCGAGAGACGGCCGAGGTGGCGCGCCAGAACCGCGCCGAAGAGGAGGAGATGGCCCGCAAGATAGACGCCAACTGGGACAGGTTCTTGGACCTCACGCTGGCCGAGAACGATATCAGGACCTGAGTCGGTCTACATTCGGCAAACCGGGGTCTTGAGGGGTCCCGGCTTGTCGTGCTCTTCCGAGGTCTGACCCCTGCCCCCTCCCTGACAAAGGTGCCGTGGCTCCGTTCGCTCCCGCTACTCCATGGATGCCCGCAGGTCGTCGATCCGCCGGATTCTTCGGCCCCGCGAGGACCTTGGCTTGGGCAGGCCTTTTTCGTCTCGGCGCGAGTCGATCCATCCGCGTAGCAAGGTGCCCGGCTCGTATGCATATCACGGGCCCGTGATAGGCCGTGAAGGCCTCGCACCCCCTACGGGACTGGGGCTATGCGGGATCCTGCATACGGCCTTCCGAGGACGCGGCCTTCCGCGCGCTCGGGTGAACAAGACCATCCCATCCAGTTCGGTCTTACAGTAACGTAGGTGTGCTCACCACGTATGAGCACTCGTTTTACGATAGTTCGCCCAGCACGGGCGGTAGAGCACCGGTCGCTACCACTCCCGCGACAGCCTCCTGAGCCAGTTGGCCACGTGCCAATGGGTCCGAAGAAGACCGCCGGTGCTGGACCGGAGCTATGCGGACGTCGGGCAATCTCCCTTCTTCGTTCCCTGGCGCCCGTGTCGGCACCCATCGAACTGCCCACGGCGTCTATACACTCTACGAGGTCCCGGACGGTCTCTATAAAGTCTACGCGGACACCCCGGAGGAGGCGTGGGTGGAGGAGGCCACGGCTACGTTCCCGGAACTGTTCGCGGGTCTG
>DATACV010000036.1:0-2443 GCA_036258875.1 Rubrobacteraceae bacterium | reverse complement strand
TCCTCGTCCGGTACCACCCTGTTCACGAGCCCGATCCTTTGCGCTTCGTCGGCGTCCACCGCGTCGCCGAGCATGCTCATCTCCATCGCCCTTCCCAGACCGACGACGCGCGGCAAGAAGAACGAGACCCCGGCGTCGGGCATGAGCCCGATCTTTACGAACGCCACCGAGAACTTCGCGCTCTGCGCCGCCAGCCTCAGGTCGCAGGCGAGGGCGAGGCCCAACCCCGCCCCGTAGACCGGGCCGTGCAGCGAGGCCAGAACTGGCTTGTCCATCTCGGAGATCCTCATCACCGAGGGACTGAAGGTCCTGCGGAGGTACGCGCCGAGGTCCGGCGTCTCACCGTCCGCGCGGCTCAGGTCCTCGCTCCTCAGGTCCGCCCCGGCCGAGAAACCGCGTCCCTCGCCGCGCAGCACGACGCAGCGGACCTCTTCGTCCGACGCGGCGGCGTCCAGCGCGCTGTGGAGGTCCTCGTGCATGCGGCCGTCGAACGCGTTGAGCTTGTCCGGGCGGTTCAGGGAGATCGTTGCTACACCGGCGCCCTTCTCGTAGAGGACGGTCTCGTACATGCTCGCGCCTCCCCGTTCGGAACGAGGCCGTGCCCCCGATTAGGGGGCACGGGTAAACTCGCTGTTCTCTAGCTGGTAGTCGCGCCTCTGCTCTCGTCTATCAGCCGGCGCTCCTCTTCCCGCTCCGCCTCGATATCGACGTGGTAGGTCTCGGTCGCCACGTAGGCGCACACGAAGGAGAGCACCGCCAGGCCCGCCACGTACACGGCGATTGAGGTCGAGGTGCCCGTGGAGGCGAACAGCCAGGTAGCGATAAACGGCGCCAGGGCGCCGCCGAAGATAGAGCCGCCCTGGTAGCCCAGCGAGATACCGCTGTAGCGCACCCGCGTCCCGAACATCTCGGCGTAGAAGGCCGCCTGAGGACCGTAGGCCACGCTCAGGGCCCCGAGACCGAATATGTGCGCCGCCAGCACCGGCCAGAACGAGCCCGTGTCGGTAGCCCAGAACAGGAGGAAAGCCGAGACCCCCATGCCGACCACGCCGGTCAGGTAGACAGGCCTCCTGCCGTACCTGTCGGAGAGAGCGGCGAAGAAAGGCATGGCGAAGAAGCTGACGACGCTGGAGATCAGCACCACCGTGAGTATGGCGCTGTTGCTCATCCCCGCCTCGGCGGTGGCGTAGTTGATCAGGTACGAGACGAGTATGTAGAAGTAGGCGTTGATGACGAGGAAGGCGCCAGCGGCCAGCAGCACCTGCCTGGGGTAGGTCCTGAGCACGTCCACTATGGGCATCCGGGCCTCGGTGCTGCTCTCCTGCACCCGCCTGAACGCCGGGCTCTCCATGATCCGCAAGCGGATAAAGAGTCCCACCGCGACGAGCAGGATGCTGAGCAGGAACGGTATGCGCCAGCCCCAGGCCAGGAACTGCGCCTCGGGGAGGGAAGAGACGGCGAGGAAGATCAGGTTGGAGAGTATGAGCCCCGCCGGGACCCCCATCTGGGGCCAGCTACCGAAGAACCCTCGCTTCTCGGCAGGCGAGTGCTCGACGGCCATCAGGACCGCACCTCCCCACTCCCCGCCGACCCCGAGGCCCTGCGCGAAACGCAGCACGACGAGCAACAGCGGCGCCCAGATGCCTATCTGCTCGAAGGTCGGCATGAGGCCGATGAGGGTCGTCGCCACGCCCATTATGGTCAGCGTGAGCACCAGCATGGTCTTGCGGCCGATGCGGTCTCCGTAGTGGCCGAAGATTATGCCGCCCACGGGGCGGGCGAAGAACCCCACCCCGAACGTGGCGAAGGCGGCTAGCGTGCCAGCCGTCTCGCTGAACTCGGGGAAGAACAGCGCGGGGAATACCAGCGCGGCCGCCGTCCCATAGATAAAGAAGTCGTACCACTCGATTGTCGTGCCTATGAGGCTCGCCGCGGCGACCTTCCTTATGGCGGAGATCTGCCCGCGATCCTGCCCTCCTGCGCTTTCCACCCTTGCTCCTCCCGATGAGATCCGAACCCAAGATTCCCGGCAGCTAGCGGCAGACTGCTCTGACGATACCCCCTTCCTTAACCCATCCCAGCGAACAGATTAGTCCGTCCCCGAGCTAGAGTCAATCGTTACTTTAGGGAAGCAAAATGCGACCGGCGCGGACCGTGCGCCGGTCGCATCGGGCGTCGAGCCTAGATCCTCTCGGCCAGCTCGGCGAAGCGGTCGAGCGACTCGGGGTTGCTCAAGGAGTCGCGGCTCGCCGCGTCCTCGGGGGGTGTCCCCGACAGGATCTTCTTCACCGGCACCTCGAGCTTCTTGCCGCTCAGCGTGCGCGGCACCTCGTCGATCCGAACGATCTCGTCCGGCACGTGTCGCGGCGAGCAGCGCGACCGCACCTGCCGCCGGATCTCCCCCTTGACCTCGTCGGTGAGCTCGCCGCGCGACACCACGAAC
>DATACV010000035.1:0-10785 GCA_036258875.1 Rubrobacteraceae bacterium | reverse complement strand
GCTGGCCGTCGAGGGCGAAGACGGCTTCGTCTCGCGCGCCGGGGAGAAGCTCGACGGCGCCCTCGAAGAGTTCGGGGTGCGGGTGGAGGGCAGGGCCTGCCTGGACGCCGGCGCCTCCACCGGCGGCTTCACCGACGCGCTCCTGCGGCGGGGCGCCGGGAAGGTCGTGTCCGTAGACGTGGGCTACGGCCAGCTCGACTGGTCGCTGCGCAACGACCCGCGGGTAATCGTGATGGAGCGGACCAACGTGCGCCATCTCACCGGGGAGGACCTCCCCTTCGACCCTGACCTCCTGGTCGCTGACCTCTCCTTTATCTCCCTCGCCGTCGCCCTGAGGAGCCTCCTCTCCACCACGCCGGCGCTGCGGGAGGCGGTCGTGCTCGTCAAGCCCCAGTTCGAGGCGGGCCCCGGGCTGGTCGGCAGGGGCGGCGTGGTGCGGGATCCCGGGGTCCACGCGGCCGTGATCCGGGAAGTCGCCTCCTCCTTCGAGGCTCTGGGGTTCGGCGCGGTGGGCCTGGCGCGGGCGGCTATTGCGGGACGGCGGGCCGGGAACCGCGAGTACCCGCTCTATCTCGTGCGCGGGGCGCGGACGACGTTGGACGAGGCAGGGATCTCGGGGGTCGTGGGGGGTGGCTGAACGCATGGACCCGCGGGAGGTTCGCCGCGTCGGCATCGTCGCGAAGCCGGGGGTGAGCGAAGGGTACCTGGAGCGGCTCGTGGCTGCGCTCGAGAAGCGGGGGGTGGAGATCTCCGAGGTCAGGCCCGCCGACGAGCCGGACGGGACGACGGACCCCGACCTCGTCTTCGTCCTCGGCGGGGACGGGACGATGCTGCGGGCCACGAGGATGTTCCCGGGCCAGGTGCTGCTTGGGGTCAACCTCGGGAAGGTAGGCTTCATGTCCGGGATGCTCCCGGACGAGATCGAGGCCGGGGTCGGGAAGGTCTTCGGGGGCGGGCTCGAGGTGCAACAGTACAGGATGCTCGAGGTGCACGTGGCGGGCGAGGAGCTTCGTCTCGCGGCGAACGACGCCGTACTTATCAAGAAGCGGCCACACCAGCTCATCTCGGTCGACGTGCGGGTGAGGGGGGAGGAGCTCTTCGCCTTCAGGTGCGACGGCTTTATCGCGGCGACCCCTCTGGGGTCCACGGCGTATGCGCTCTCGGCGGGCGGGCCCATAATCTCCGGTGACGCCGGCTGCTACGTGCTCGTCCCCATCGCGCCGCACGCCCTGGTCAGCCGGCCGCTGGTGCTTGGCGTGGAGCAGGTCGCCGAGCTCGAGCTCGTGGGCCGGGAGGCGTTGTTGTCCCTGGACGGCGAGGAGCCCCGCGAGATCCCCGCCGGCGGGAGGGTGGAGATCAAGCTCTCCAGAGAAAGCGTTAAAATAGGCCGGACCGAAGACTGGAGCTGGTGGAGGGCCGTGCGGAGGACATTTCTGTAGTGTTGACGGAGATCTCCGTCGAGAACGTAGCGCTTATCGAGGAGGCGACCCTGGAGCTGTCGCCGGGGCTGAACGTGATCACCGGCGAGACCGGGGCCGGCAAGACGCTGCTCGCGACGGCTCTCCAGATGCTCCTCGGCGCCCGGTCCCGCTCCGAGACGGTACGCGCCGGTGCCAAGCGGGCCACCGTGGAGGGGTCTTTCGTCCTCCCGGACGCGACGCGCTCTTCGGTGCTCGAGGAGGCACTCGGGGACCTCGCGGAGGAGGTCGAGGCCGACGAGGCCATAGTCCTGCGCCGGACGCTTACCGAGGATGGCCGCTCGCGCTGCTACGTCGGCGGGGTTACGGTCCCGGTCCGGGCGCTCGCCTCTTTAGGCGAGCGGATGGTCTCTTACCACAGCCAGCGCGAGCAGACGCGCCTCACCGAGCCCGCCGAGCAGCTCGCCATCCTCGACGACTTCCTCGACGAGGACGCCGCCCGGGCGAAAGTGGAGCGCGGGGCGCTCTGGCACGCCGTCGAGAGAGACAGGCAGGAGCTCGAGGAGATCACGGCCTCCTCCGAGGCGCGGCTGCGGGAGGTCGACTTCCTGCGCTTCCAGGTCTCGGAGCTCGAGGCGGCGAACTACAGCACCCAGGAGCTCGCGGACCTGACCCGGGAGCGCGACCGGCTGAGGAACGTGACTGACCTCCTGCAATCCACCGCCGCCGCGGCGGGGGCCATCTCCTCGGAGGAGGGCGGGGGCGCGATAGACGCCGTCGCCAGGTCGGTCTCGGAGCTCGAGAACGCCGCCCGCTACGACGAGGCGCTCTCGGGGCTGCTGCAACGCCTCGGCGGGCTCTCGGCGGAGCTCGAGGACGTGCTCTACGAGCTCAGGTCCTACGTGGACGAGCTGGAGGCCGACCCGAACCGCCTTGAGGCGGTGGAGGACCGCATCGCGGCCCTGCGGGCCCTGGAGCGCAAGTACGGCGACGACGTGGAGGCTTACCTGCAAGACGCCCGGGCGCGCCTCAGCCGGGTGGAGAACCTCGACGAGGAGACGGCGGGGCTGGAGGCGAGGATAAGGGAGGGCGAGAGGCGGCTCGAGGGGCTCGCGGCCAGGATCACGGCCGGCAGGCAGCGCGCCGCCGAGAGCCTCTCCGCGAAGGTGCAGGAGAACCTAGCTGACCTCAACCTCGAGAAGACAGCGTTCGCGGCGGAGCTCTTACCCACGCCCCCCGGCCCCTCGGGCGTCGAGAGGGTGGAGTTCGTGATACGGCCCAACCCCGGCGAGCCCGAGCTACCGGTGAGGCGCTACGCCTCGGGTGGCGAACTTTCGAGGATCATGCTCGCCATCCGGCTCGCGCAGGAGCGTGTCGAGCCGGGGGCTACCTACGTCTTCGACGAGGTGGACGCGGGCATCGGCGGCGAGACGGCGACGGCCGTCGGGGCGAAGCTGCGGGAGCTAGGCGCTCGCAACCAGGTCCTCACCATAACCCATCTGCCCCAGATCGCCTCCGAGGCCGGCACGCACGTGGTCGTCTCCAAGGAGGAGGCCGGGGGGCGCACGATCACGCGCATCCGGCGGGTCGAGGGCGAGGGGCGCCGCCGCGAGCTCGCGCGCATGCTCTCGGGCCGCATAGACGAGGCCTCGCTCGCCCACGCCTCCGAGCTGCTGGTGGGCGGGCGATGAGGAGGGAAAATTTCGGCCTCGACGGCTCGAGCGGGGAGTTCTACCTGTCGGGCAAGGCCATCCTCGGTACGAAGACCAAGGAGATACTGCCCCATCTGGACGCCGTGACCATCCCCGTCATCGACCACGAAAATCTGGACCGGATCACGGCGGAGACGCTCGTGGAGGCCGGGGTGAACGCGGTGGTGAACGCGGCGGGCTCCGCGACGGGCGAGTACCCGAACATGGGGCCGTTCATCCTGGCGCGCGCCGGGGTGTACATCCTCGACGGGGTAGGGAGGAAGGTCTTCGAGCGGCTCTCGACGGGGGACGAGATCGAGCTGCGGGGCGACGGGGTCTACAAGGACGGAGAGCTGCTCGCGGTCGGCGAGCACCTGGACGAGGAGGCCGCAGAGCGCAGGCTGCGCGAGAGCCGGGAGGTCGTCGGCGCGGCGCTGGAGAGCTTCGCCCAGAACACGGTGGAGTTCATGCGCCACGAGCAGGACCTCCTCTTCTCCAGGCTCGAGGTGCCCAAGGACCTGGCGCGCGAGATGCGCGGGCGCCAGGTCCTCGTCGTCGTGCGCGGCTATGACTTCAGGCAGGATCTCGCGGCCCTGAGGACCTACCTGCGGGAGGTGCGCCCCTTCATCATCGGGGTGGACGGCGGGGCGGACGCCCTGCTCGAGGCAGGCTGGAAGCCGGACCTGGTCTTCGGCGACATGGACTCGGTCTCGCCCGAGGGCCTCAGGCTCTCGGACCGCGTGCTCGTTCACGCTTACCCGGACGGAGAGGCCCCGGGCCTGGAGAGGGTGAGGGAGGCCGGGATAGAGGGGGCCGCGACGCTCCCCGCGCCGGGGCTCTCGGAGGACGTGGCCATCCTGCTCGCCGAGCAGTGCGGGGCGGAGCTTATCGTGGCCGTCGGCACCCACGTGGGGCTGGTGGAGTTCCTGGACAAGGGCCGCAAGGGCGCCTCCTCGACCTTCCTGACCCGCCTGAAGGTCGGGCCGCGCCTGGTGGACGCCAAGGGCGTCAGCAAGCTCTACCCCTCGCGCGTCTCGGTGTGGCAGCTCGTCGCCCTCGTCGTCGCCGGCCTCGTCGCGGTCTCGGCGATCGTCTACTCCTCGAACTCCCTCGCCGACATCTTCCAGGTGCTCGCGATAAAGTTGCGGCTCCTCTTGGGCATCTAGTCCAGTGCCGGACCTCAGGTACCACCTCATCTCCCTCATCTCGGTCTTCCTGGCGCTGGCGATCGGGATCCTTCTCGGCGTCGCGATGGCCGACAGGGGCGTGGTGAGCGACCGGATGGAGGCGGAGATCACATCCATCCAGCAGCAGTTCGCTCAACAGCAGGAGGAGATCGGCAAGAAGAACGAGCAGCTAGCCGAGCAACAGGGCGTGCTCGACGGGATGTCCCGGGTCGTCGTAGCCGGGAGCCTCCAGGGCATGGACGTAGCCCTGGTAACAGGCCCCTACGCGGATGGTGGCGTCGCGGGCGACGTCCAGAGCGACCTCGGCGAGGCCGGCGCCAACATCGTCATCGTCAGGTCCCTCGAACCCCCGGAGCCGACAGAGATAACGCTCCTCGAGACCACCTCGCCGCAGGCGATGACCTCCCTCGAGAGGGAGTACGCAAACTTCGCGCGCGAGATCCTCGGCTTGACCGGCGAGGTCGAGGAGACGCCCGAGCTGGTGGTCTTCGTCGGCGGCGGCTCGATCCCGGCAGGGGCGCCGCCGAACACGCGCGACGCCCTGCGCGACGCCCAGGCGGAGATGTTCGAGGTCTGGTTAGAAGGGGGGGTGCGCGTGATCGCCGCAGAGCCCCTGCGCGCCGGGCGCACGGAGGTGGCGCTCTTCAAGAACTCGGGCATCCCGTCGGTCACCAACGCCGACGAGCCCGCCGGGCGCGCGGCCATCGTCGCGTGCGCCTCAGCCGAGTCCTGCGAGGGCGCCTACGGCACGAAGGAGAGCGCCACGGACCCCTTCCCCTCCCCGAGCTGATTTATAGCTCTCAGCCTTCAGCTGTCAGCCCCTTCCTCTTGAACCGGACGCGCGTGCTCGCCACCGAACCCCTTTGAACACGTCCGCACTTGCTATCCGGCGTATTCGCGTCTGTTGCGCTGTGAGCCGGTCCCGCAGTAAGTGCCTTGCTGAAAGCTGATAGCTGACAGCTATACTTACCCCGTGGCGCTCACGACGGCAGCGGTGATCCCGGCTCGCGACGAGGCGGCGACCCTCCCGCAGACGATCCGCGCCCTGCTTGCGGCCGTCAACCCCTCGCGCATCGTCGTGGCCGACGACGGCAGCCGCGACGCCACCCCCGAGCTCTCACGCAACCTCGGCGCCGAGGTGGTACCCGCCTCGCCCCCAGGCAGGCACGCCGGCAAGGGCCACGCCCTCCGCCTCGGCCTCCTGGAGGCCCGCAAGAGCAACCCCGACGCCGTGCTCCTCGCCGACGCGGACCTCGGCGGCTCGGCGCGTCTCCTCGCGGACCTCCTCGCCGCCCTCACCGAAGCGCGCCCCGTCGCCGTCGCGGCCTTTCCGCCCGCCACGAGAGGCGGGTTCGGCCTCGTAAAGGGCTTCGCCCGGCGCGAGATCTCACGCCGCACCGGCTACACCTCTTCCGAGCCCCTCTCCGGCCAGCGCGCCCTGCTCACCCCCGCCCTCGATGCCCTGCAGCGAGGCATCGCCCCCGGCTTCGGCGCCGAGGTGGGCATGACCCTCGACCTCCTCGCGGCGGGGATAAAACCCCTCGAGATACCGCTCCCCCTCACCCACCGCCCCACGGGCCGCACCATCCCCGGCTTCGCCCACCGCGCCCGCCAGGGCCTCGACATCGCCCGCGCCCTCCGCGGAGCCCGCATCCCATGGTGACCCTGCTACTCCTCGCCGGCGCCGCCCTCACCCTCCTCACCCTCTCCCTCTCCCGGCCCCACCTCCCGAAGAGCCCCAACCACACCGGCCGCAACACCCCAACCTCCGCCGGCCTCACTCTTATACCCATAATACTCTTGATGTTGCTCGCTTCGCTCTCCGGGGTGCTTGAGGTCGGGGAGGGGGGGAGGTGGTACCTGGCGTACTCGCTCGTTGCCGGGCTCGTGGGGTTCGTGGACGACAGGTGGGGCGGGGAGAGGGAGAGGGGCTTCGCGGGGCACCTGGGGGCGCTCTGGTGGGGCAGGGTAACGACGGGGTCGCTCAAGGTGATCGCACTCGGGGGAGGGGCTTTGCTCTTCGGGTTTCTGTCGTTCGGGGCGGGGTGGGCGGCGCTCTTCGCGGCGTTTTTGCTGGCGGGGAGCGCCAACCTGGCCAATCTCTTCGACGTGCGGCCCGGGCGGGCGCTCAAGTTCGTGGGGGTACCGGTGTTGGTCTTGCTCTTCGTGGCGCCGTATGGGGCGGTACTCGCGGTGGCGGGGGTGGTGGGAGGCGCCATCGCGCTATTTTATTTTGACCTGAGAGGGCGTATCATGCTCGGTGATGCGGGAGCCGCGATCTGGGGGGCTGTTCTGGGCTACCTCGCGGTGACGAGCGGGCCGGGCTCGGTCTGGTGGGTCGCCGGGGGGGCGATCGTCGGCCTCACCGCTCTGGCCGAGTTCTCGTCCATCTCTCGAGTCGTTGAGGAGGTAGGAGCATTACGGAGGTTCGACCATTGGGGGCGTGGTGGCTATGAGTGAGACCAAGTATGTCTTCGTTACGGGTGGCGTCGTGTCGTCCATCGGCAAGGGGACGAGCGCGGCGGCTTTAGGGATGCTACTCAAGTCGAGGGGCTACAGGGTAGTGTTGCAGAAGTTCGACCCGTACATCAACGTGGATCCCGGGACCATGAACCCCTACCAGCATGGCGAGGTCTTCGTGACCGAGGACGGGGCCGAGACCGACCTCGACCTCGGCCACTACGAGCGTTTCCTCGACGAGAATTTGGGCAAGCTCAGTAACGTCACGACGGGGAGCGTGTACTGGGAGGTCATAAGCCGCGAGAGGAAGGGGGACTACCTCGGGGCCACCGTGCAGGTCATCCCGCACATAACCAACGAGATAAAGAACAGGATAGGCCGCCTCGGGCAGGACAAGGACATCGTCATAACCGAGATCGGGGGCACGGTCGGCGACATCGAGAGTCTGCCGTTCCTCGAGGCCATCAGGCAGTTCCGCAACGACGTGGGGAGGAACAACGTCCTCTACGTCCACGTCTCCTACGTCCCCTTCATCGAGGCGGCGGGCGAGCTCAAGACCAAGCCCACCCAGCACTCCGCCCAGCGCCTCAGGGAGATCGGCATAAGCCCGGACATCCTGATCTGCCGCGCCGATAGGCCGATAGGCGAGGACATAAGGAAGAAGATAGCGCTCTTCGCCGACACCGAGCTCGCGTCGGTCATCCCGGCCGAGGACGCCCCGAACCTCTACGCCATCCCCCTGAGCCTGCACGAGGAGGGCCTGGACGAGCTGGCGCTCGAGAAGCTCGGGCTCCCGGCCCCGCCTGCCGACCTCGCCGAGTGGCGCGAGCTGGTCTCGCGCATGCTGGGGGCGGAGGAGACGCTAAGGGTCGCCATCATCGGGAAGTACATCAAGCTCCAGGACGCCTACCTCTCGGTGGTCGAGGCCCTCGGGCACGCCGGCGGCGCCCACGGCTTCAAGGTGGAGCTCGACTGGGTGGACTCCGAGCAGCTCACCGACCGGGAAGCGACGGCGCGGCGCCTCGCCGACGCCGACGGGGTCCTCGTCCTGCCGGGCTTCGGGCACCGGGGCGCGGAGGGCAAGATCGAGGCCGCCCGCTACGCGCGTGAGACGGGGACCCCTTACCTTGGCCTCTGTCTGGGCATGCAGATAGAGGTGGTCGAGTTCGCGCGCAACGTGGCGGGGTTGGAGATGGCGAACTCCACCGAGTTCGAGCAGGACACCCCGCACCCGGTCATAGACATCATGCCAGACCAGGTTGGGGTCGAGATGGGCGGCACGATGCGCCTGGGGCGCTGGCCGTGCAGGATCGCCCCGAACACGTTGGCTGCCGAGGTCTACGACGCGGAGCTGGTCTACGAGAGGCACCGCCACCGCTACGAGGTGAACAACCGCTACCGCGAGGTGCTGCAGGAGGCGGGGATGGTCTTCTCCGGCACCTCCCCCGACGGGCGCCTCGTGGAGATCGCCGAGCTGAGAGACCACCCGTTCTTTATAGGGAGCCAGTTCCACCCGGAGTTCAAGAGCCGTCCCGTCCGCCCGCACCCGCTCTTCTATGGCTTCGTGGGGGCTTGCGCCCGCACGCGCAGGGGCGAGGTCGTCCCCGAGGCGGTTAGCCGGGCGGAGGAGCAGGCCGCAAGCTGAGGGCGCCGGCCCACCGCCGCCGAGCCCCCACGCCCGGTGGGATCCGGACCGTCGCGCTCCTGAGCGGGGAGCCCGCGGGCACGCTCGCCCCCCGCGTCGCCGGTCTTGCCGAGTTCCGGGCGACGCTCGCGTGGCGCGGACCCGCCGACGTGCCCCCGGACCCCACGCTCGCGGCCCCGCCAGGGCCCGCCAGGTTCGCCCTCTCTGAGTCCGAGGGTCCGGACGCCGCGACGCGGCTACTTGGCGGCGAGGTGATCGCCCTCTCTCAGAGCGAGCTCGGCGCCGCCCTCGAGGCGCTCTTGGGCGGCCTGACCACGTTCGCGACCCTCACAGAGGCGACGCTCGAGGTGGGCGTAGTCCGCAGCCTCCCTCCGAGGGTGGCCTCGCCGCGCGCCCTCGAGGCGCTCGCCCGAGACCTCTGGGGGGCCGGGTTCCCGGTCCGGTTCGCGCCCTCGTGGACGCCTTCGCCCGGGGCCGACGCCTACCTCGGGATAGACGGCGGCGATGGCCTCGCCGACTTCCTCCTGTCTCACGCCTCGTGGAGCCCCGCCCCATAAACCGCCCGGTGCTGCGCCGCGCCCGCGTGCTCGCCGTCTCGGCTGACCGCGCGGAGGTCGAGATCCTCGACGGGCCCCTGGCAGGCGAGACCGTCCCCGGCCTCTTCTACCGCCAGCTCGGAGACCCGCCGGTCGTGGGGGAGAAGGTGAGGGCGAACACCGTGGGCCTGGAGATGGGCCTCGGCACGGGCGGCGTCGCGGTCCTGGTGCCCGCTGCGGCGGCGACCGAGGCGCCCGCCAACGAGAACCACTTCGTCAAGCTGCCGTACACGCCCCTGCAGTTCCCCGCGCCGCCCCCCCCGCAAGCCGAAGACCTCGCCGGGGCCCCCGTCGTCGTGCTGCCCCTCCACTCGCACCTGGCGCCAGCCTGCTGCGCGGCGGCGTGCCTGAGGCCGGGATGCCGGGTCGCCTTCGTGTGGCAGGAGGGCGGGGCGCTCTCCGTCCCCTTCTCGGAGGCCGTCAGGAGCCTCGAGGAGAGGGGTCTCCTGCACTCGGTAGTCTCGGCGGGTAGCTGTTTCGGAGGAGACGTGGAGGCGCCGAACGCCTATGCCGGGCTTCTGGCCGCCGCCGGGGGGGAGCAGCGCGCGGACCTGGTGCTCGCGGGTATCGGGCCGGGGGTCGTAGGCACCTCGGGCGCCTACGGCCACGGGGGCATGTCCGCCGCCGGGGCCCTAAACGCCGCGGCGGCCCTGGGCGCCCGGCCCGTGCTCGCGCCCCGGCTCTCGGCGGCAGACCCGCGCGAGCGCCACCGCGGCGTCTCGCACCACACGCGCTCCGCGCTGCGGGCGACGCTCGCGGGCTGCAGGGTGGCGTTCCCCGCCGGGTGCAGCATCACCGCCGAGGATCTGCCCGAGCGGCACGTCTACGAGCGCGTCGAGGCCACAGCCGCTGGATTGCAGGGGCACTTCGGGGTAACCTTCGAGAGCATGGGACGAGGCTACGACGAGGACCCGGTATTCTTCGACGCAGCCGTCGCGGCTGTGGCCCTCGCCTTGCGGGGGAACGGAGCGTGAGGATCGGGGTGCCAAGAGAGCGGGCGCCGGGCGAGAGCCGGGTGGCGCTCGGGCCGCACGCCGCGCACGAGCTCGCTCGCGCCGGGCACCGCGTGGTAGTCGAGGCCGGCGCCGGGGAGGCGTCGAGCATCCCCGACGAGCTCTACGAGGAGGCGGGCGCCAGGATCTCCGACGACCCGGCCCGCCTCTACGGCGAATCCGAGCTCATAGTCAAGGTCCAGGGGCCGGTCGCCGAGGAGCGCGAGCACCTGAGGGAGGGCCTGGTCCTCTTCTCCTTCCTCTCCCTCTCCGTCGATGCGGACCTCATGCGAGCCCTCATCCGCTCCCGCTGCGTAGCCGTCGCTATGGAGACCATCCGTGACCGCAGCGGGAACCTACCCGTCCTCGCCCCGATGAGCGAGATCGCCGGCCGCTTGACCCCCCAGGTCGGGGCCCATTACCTCCAGCGCCAGGCCGGCGGACGCGGCATCCTGCTCGGCGGCTCGACCGGGGTGAGGCCGGGGCGCGTCGTGATCCTGGGGTGCGGTATCGTCGGCTCCGCCGCCGCGAGGGTGGCGAGCGGGCTCGGGGCGCGGGTCGTCATCATGGACCGGGACCTGGACCGCCTGAGGCGTCTCGAGGAGGCCGGGCTCAGGGGCGTGAGCACTCTGGCCGCAACGAGCCTCGGGATAAGGGACGCCGTCCTCGACGCCGACCTCCTCATAGGGGCGGTCCTCGTCGTCGGGTCCCGGACCCCCGCCCTCGTGGACCGCGCGACGGTCGAGGGGATGAAGCCTGGCAGCGTCATAGTGGACGTGGACGTCGACCAGGGAGG
>DATACV010000034.1:0-5791 GCA_036258875.1 Rubrobacteraceae bacterium | reverse complement strand
TGATCTTCGAGTACACCGGCAAGTGGGGCCAGGTCCAGCGCAAGGCAGTCACGGACGCCAGGCTGCGGCGGATAGTAGAGGAGTGCGTCGAGTTGCCGGGCTACGAGATCTTCAAGTACCTGGACGAGGAGGGTGAGGTCAAGGACGCGAAGGCCCGCGACCTGAACGCCTACGTCAAGGAGGTCATGGGGGAGGAGTTCACCCCGAAGGACTTCCGTACCTGGGCCGGGACGCTGTTCGCGGCGGTCAAGCTCGCGAAGCTAGGGGCCACCGAGGAACTCGAGCAGGCCGAGAAGAACGTACTAGAAGCGGTAGACGACGTGGCGGAGAGGCTCGGCAACACGCGGGACATCGCTCGCGCCTCCTACATCAGCCCGCGGGTCATAGACCACTACATGGAAGGCTCCGTGATAGCCTATTACGGCGAGCTGATCGAGGAGGTCGTCGCGGAGCAGGAGGGCCTGACCGAGGGGGAGGCGGCGCTCCTGGAGCTGTTGAACAAGAAGCTCCGCCGCGAGCTGAGCAAAGCGGCCTAGGGGCAAGAAGAACGTCGGGAGGTCGAGACGTGAACAAGACCAAGATCGCGCTGGCGATACTGAAGAACAAGAGGGCGCGCGAGTTCGCCTTCAAGGCACTCAAGAACGAGAAGGTGCGTAAGGTGGTGACGAAGCAGGTCACCCGCCGCCTCACCGGCAAGTAGGGGCGGTTCGCGAATCGCCCTTACCCCAGCCCCTACGCCTTCGGGACCCGGGTCCTCCTGACGATGTCCCGGGCTACCTCCACCACGGAGCCGGTCTCGCGCCAGACCTCGAGCTGGCGGACGGACTCAGTAGGCTCGTCGAGGAGGCGTTGCAGGGGCGAGAGGTCCCTGCTCGTCGCCCCCTCCAGGCTCGCGAAGAGCTCCTCTGCCGCGCGGCGGGTCGCAAGCGGCTCGTGGGTGTCGTGGTCAACGAGGAGGCCGCTCATGGCGTAGCGCTGGGCGCTCCACTTGTTCTCCTCGATCTCCCGGCTGGGCCGGATCTTCTGTAGCTCGCCCGACTCGTACTCCTCCGAGAGGAGGTCGCAGACGGCGGCGGAGAGCGTGATCAGGGCCTCGCTGCGCGCCGGATCGGTCTGGGCGTCGAAGGCCCGCAGCTCGATCGTACCGAGCCCCGGATGGGGGCGGACGTCCCACCAGATCTCCGACAGGCTGTTTATGACGCCGGAGCGCTGAGCGAAGTCCACGTACTTGGCGTAGGCGTCCCACGAGCCCAGAGGTTCGGGCAGCCCCGCGCGGTGGATCGAGCGTGAGAAGATCAGGGTCCTGGTGGACTGCATGTCCGTGATCTCGCCCTGCCAGAACGGCGAGTTGGCAGACAAAGCCAGGAAGAGCGGGACGTACTCCCGCAGCCTGTCGAAGAAGTAGACGGCCTTCGCGCGACCCCGGACGGCGTAGTGGACGTGCAGCGAGAAGGTGTTGTTACGCCGGATAAGCCACCCGAGCTGCTCTTTGAGGCGCTGGTAGTGGGGCTTGTCTATGATCTCCTGCTCGCGCCAGTCCCCGATGGGATGCGTCCCGCTGGTGCCGAGGTAGCGCCCCAGGCGCTCGGCATGCCCCAGCAGGACGCGCCTGCGCGACACCAGATCGCCCGTCACGCCGCCGGGTTCAGCGTGTACGCCCGTGTTCGACTCTATCTCGCAGTCTATGAGCTCGCCCGAGAAGCGGTCCTCGGGCTCGTCGGCGAGTATCCTCTGCGCGCCTCCGGCGAGCTTGAGCGTCTCTGGGTCGGCGAGCCAGAGCTCCTCCTCGGCGCCTAGAGTGCCCTCCGGGGCACCGGTCTCGAAAGCGTCTTCGGGGATCAGGGCCGGCTTCTGGGCGGTGTTCAAAGCGACGCCTCTGCGGTCGGGTGCACGATCCATCGAGTCGTATATATTAACCCTTTCGCGCAGGTTGCCGGAGGCGGTAGCTTCCACCTTCGGCGGAGAAGCTATCCGTCCAGGAGGCCTACGAGGAGATGGAGCGCCAGATCCGAGACCCGGCGCCGGAGGCTCTGGTGGCGGCCGGCGCCGCGACGGCTCTCATGCTGGTCTACAGCGCCCCGACGCCTGGGGCCGGGTCCCGCTACGTGGACGGCCGCGTCGCCCACGAGGCGCGCGTGCTCTCCGTCGTGGCCGCCCGGGATGCTCTCGCGGGTTCGGGGCGCCGGGGGGTGGGGGAGACGCTGCTCGAAGCCTCCCTCGCCTCCCTGTCCCTCGCCGGCTTCGCGGACCCGCGCGGCGTCGGCTACCTGGTCCCGCTCGCGCGGGCCGCCCTGCTCGGAGAGACGGTGGGCCGGGTGCTCACCCGACTCGGGCACGACGACCTCGCGCCGTTCTACCGGGCGCTGGAGGCGGCGGGGGACGCGGGGCCGCTCGCTGGCGCCCTGAGGGTCGCGCTCGGGGCGGGTAAGGACGCCACGCTCAGGGACGCCGCACGCTTTGCGGCGTCCCACGACCCCCTGGCGCGCGAGTACGCGCGGGGCTTCGAGGTGAGCCGCGAGCTCGCACGCCCGGCGTTGCTGACGGCCCTCTCCCGCGCAGACTCCGTGCGCGGCGCCCTCGTGCAGGCCTACCTCGAGGTTCTCTCGGAGGTGCCCGACCTCGACGTCGCCGGGAGGGCCGGGCGCCGGGAGGCCGAGGATGTCTCCCGCATGGCCAACGGGGTCCTCAAGGCCGGCGGCGTCCACTCCCGGCGCGGCCTCGAAGGTATAGCCAACCTCGACGGGCTCCTGCGCGCCGACCCGCGCCTCGCGCCAACCGCCACCGAGCCCCCGGTCATCGCCGCCGCCTTCCTCGTCGGGCTCGAGCACGGTCCCGGCGCCCTGAGCAGCCGCCTCAGGCCGGCCACGGGGTACAACAGGGGCCGGTAACCGGGTGCCTCCCGGTGAAACCGTTCCCCGAAATGGGCGCGCTCTGGGATAGAATGGGCTGTGACTCGACCATGAACGGCACACCGGCCAAGGAGGCGCAAGGCGCATGAAGGCCCTCGTAATCGTGGGGCACGGCTCGCACCTGAACGAAGACTCGAGCCAGCCGGTCTACGAGCACGCGCAGCGCATCAGGGCCACTGGCGAGTTCGACGAGGTCGTCGAGTGCTTCTGGAAGGAGGAGCCTTCGATGCGCCACGTTCTCGACACCGTCGAATCGGACGAGGTCTACGTCGTCCCGGCCTTCATCTCCGAGGGATACTTCACCCAGCAGGTCATACCGAGGGAGCTCGGCCTCGAGGGCCCCGTTACCACCAAGGGCTCCAAGACCGTTCGCTACGCGGGACCTTTAGGCACCTTCGAGGGGATGCCCGACGTCATCCTGGAACGCGTGGGCGACCTGATGCGCGGCAGGGTGACCTCCGGGCGCAACGCGCTCGTGCTGCTCGGGCACGGCACCGACCTCAACAAGAGCTCCGGGGGCGTCATATACCTGAACGCCCGGCGCATAAGGGAGCGCGGGCTCTACGACCTGGTCGAGGTGGGGTTCCTAGATCAGGAGCCCGAGATCGGGGCGGTAGTCGAGGAGGTCGAGGCGGAGAACGTGATCCTGATCCCCGTCTTCGTAGCCGAGGGCTGGCACACTCGCGAGACGATACCTGAGGACCTCGGCCTGAGAGGCGAGGTGACGGAGCGCGAGGACAGGACGATCTTCTACGGCGCTCCTGTCGGCACGCACCCCTCGATGGCGAACCTCATCGCCGCCCGTGCCCGCGAGACCGCGCGGGAGGAGCCGCTTGCCCGAAGCGCCACCTGAGACGACGAACGTCGCGGCTGCCTCCCGCGAGGCGTTCGTCGCCTGGATCGACGCGTCCCCGGAAGGCCGCACCTTCGGCCAGGTCCTTGTACGCCGCGCCTCCGGCGGCTACTCGCTGCGCCACGTCGACGACGCGGAAGCGAGAGACCTGGAGGTCTATGACGATCCGCGGGCGGCGCGCGAGATCGCCAGGCTCACCGAGCGCGGTGAGCATCGCCCGCTCAAGAGCTCGCCCAACCTGCGGCGGGGGTGGGAGATAGAGGCCCCGGACGCCGCCGGGCTCGCCGTCGCCATGAACTACCTCTACCCGGCCGGGATCGCACACTGGCACCTCCACCGGGAGGGGAGGCTCGGGATCACGAACTTCCGAGAGACCGCCGCGCGCCAGAGCGGTATATACAAGAGGATCCAGCACCTCTCGGACAGGGGGGTCCAGGATGCCGCCCGCGCCTGCTGCGAAGATGCCGTCTGCCTGAAAATGACCCTCTGGGACGTCGACGAGGAGACCCCCCTCGAGATGCACCGGGGGGACGGCGAGATCCCCTGCCCCGAGCCGTGCAGCGTCTTTGTCTCCTTCGCCCGGCGCGTGAGGCTCTTCGAGCGCGAAGAGTGCGACCTCGACGAGACCGGCCTCTCGCCCTCCGAGAAGGGGGACCTGATCGCCCTTGTCGAGGCGGCTGCTGGCGGGGCCGGCGGGATCGAATTCGCCCGCGAGGCCGAGTTCGAGGAGCCCCTGAACGAGCGCCGGATGCGCTACCGTCGCCTGACGCTCGTGCCCAGGCTCCGGCCGGAAGGGTAACGTGGACGATGGGGCATACCCTCCCGGAGCCCCGGCGAACGACGCGCACCTAGTCCAGATGGTGCGCGGGGCGCTCGGCCGTGGCCCACGCCCGCGCGGCCGTCCGCGGATCAACGTCAGCTCCTGCTCCTTCGTGGTGACCCTGCACGGGACCGTGACCAGCGCGCAGGAGCGGGATGAGATCGAAGCCGCCGTGCGGGCCGTGCCGGGGGTCTCTGGCGTGCACAACAGGCTGAGGTTAAACGGATCCTAGCGTCCTCGAGGCGCTGTTTCCGAACGAGCGTTTCGGGGTATCTGCACCCCAGAAACCTGCTCCTCGAAGAGGGAGGTAATCTGATGGCGAGCAAGAAGCGGAAGGGCGCCAGGCTCGGTGCCAAGGTGGGAACCAGGGTGGCCCCTGTGGCGGGCAGAGCCGCCGGTAAGACCGCCTGGAAGCTAGGCAAAGGTCAGGCCAAGCTGGTTCGCCGGGCCGCGAGCTCACGAGAGCCGAGACCCGCGCGTTTCCTCAAGTACGGTCTCTTCGCGCTGGCGGGCCTCGCTATAGGGGCTTTGATCTCGCGCTCCCGCGGCGCGGATACGTCGTCCTCGTTCACGGGGACGACTGGCCAGCACTCGCCGGACGCCGGTAGCCCGGCCGGCCGGCGCGGCGAGACGTGGGGTAGCGGGACGCCGACCGGGACAGCCGGCGGCGGGGCGCACCAGAGCCCCGAGGACCCCAACCGCACCGGCGCCGAGCGCAGCTACTCCGACCCGTCCACCGGCCCTCTCATCGGCGAGCAGCACAGGGGCGACGCAGAAGGGGTCCCCGAGCAGCAGGAAGAGGTGGAGCAGCGGATCCGGACCCGCCTCGGGGAGGACCCGCGCACCGCGGACATGCCGCGCCCGAACATAGAGGTCAACGACGGCGTCGCGGAGCTCCGGGGCGTCGCCAACTCGGAGGCCCAGGCGCTGGCGGCGGGCGAGATAGCCGCGAGCGTCGAGGGCGTCAGCGAGGTGCAGAACATGATCAACGTCGCCTGACGAGAGGCGTCAGGTTTCAGGCATCAGGTAAGAGCCTGTTTGGCGGCGCTCCCTTCCGGGGGCGCTGCTTTTTGGCCCCCTCGACCCTTTGTTCGATGAGCGAGAAAGCGTTGCGAAGACCGCGGAGCGAAAACCTGAAGCCTGAAACCTACTCACGAATCAGGTCGAGTAACTCGTCGCGTTCGCGCTCCATCGTCTCGCGGTCGCCGG
>DATACV010000033.1:0-13710 GCA_036258875.1 Rubrobacteraceae bacterium | reverse complement strand
ACCGCGCTCACCACGTCGCCCAACGTGTGGTTCCACTCGTACGTCTTGTTGTGTACGGTCTCGGCCTCGAGGTCGGCGTAGGTCCCCGACTCGTCCCACACCTCGGGCTCCTCGCCGTGGAAGTAGTCGTGGGTCAGGGTGAGGTCTTCGTCCCCGAAGACCCAGGTGATCGTGTGGAACTCGGCGAGGTACAGAAATCCCCCGGGCCGGACCAGCTCGGCTACCACCTTGGCCCAGCGCCTGATGTCAGGGAGCCAGTTGAGCGCTCCCAGGCCGGTGTAGACCACGTCGAAGTCGCGTCCGCCGAGAGCGCCCACCGCCTCGTACACGTCCGACCGCACGAACTCGGCGTCCAGCCCGAGCTCCGTGGCCAGCTCGCTCGCCCGCTCGACCGCCGGGGCCGAGAAGTCAAGCCCCACCACCCTGGCGCCGCGGCGGGCCCAGCTCAGGGTGTCGATGCCGAAGTGGCACTGGAGGTGGACGAGGTCCTTGCCGGAGACGTCCCCGACCTCGCGGAGCTCGAACGGCCGCAGGCGTTCCTGGCCCTCCTTGAAGGAGGCTACGTCGTAGAACTCGCCCTGCGCGTGGATCGGCACTCGCTCGTCCCAGCTTGCCCGGTTGGTCTCCAGGTACTCGTCTCGCCAGTCGCTCATTCTCCCCCGTGGTGCCTCGCCGTTACTCCGGTGGACTTCGGTTAAGCGACGCCTTCGCCTTCGAGCGCGTACCCCGCGCTGTCCCACTCCTGCAATCCACCGGCGTAGCGGCGCACGCGTTCGTAGCCTCTGGCTTTCAGCATCCGACAGGCTGTTCGACTCGCGGTGCAGGGAGGGCCGGAGTCGTAGAGGACTATCTCGTCTTCGGGATGGAGTGTCTCGAGCGCTTCCCTCATCGTGCTGATGCGCACTGAGCCGGGGATGTGCGATGCGCGGTATTCCCACTCGCCCAGGGTCATAACGAGCGTGAAGGCATCCTTCCGGTCTAGCTTCTCCTTCAACTCCAGGGTGTCGATGAGATCCGTCTCGGGCATTCTAGAGGCTCCTTTCGAATAGACCATTGGCAGGCGCCGCTCAGGGCTCCAGCGCAACCTCTTCGTCCACAACGGGCTGCCCCGCGCTTTTCTTGCCCTCGATCAGGAGCGCGGCGCTTAACGCGCTCGCCAGCGCCGTCCCGGCGGCCACCAGCATGACTACCCGGTAGCCTGTGATGAACGACTCGTCAATCGCCCGCTCCACGCTCGCGCTCTGCGCTGCGCCGAGACCTACCGGTGCTCGCGCGGCCCCCAACTTTGCCTTTTCGTCCTCTAATTGCTCTCTCGCCTCGGACGGCAGATCCAGCATCTGCAGCCGGGCGTCCAGGCTGCCGCTGAAGCTGATGAACATGATCACTCCCAACACCGCTACCGCCAGCAGCCCCGCCGTCTGCGAAAACGCGTTGTTGATAGCGGAAGCCAGACCCTCGTGTCTGGTCTCCACGGAGTTGAGGGCGACCGTGGTCACCGCCGGAACCAGGATCGATAGCCCGACCCCCAATACGACGGCTGCGGGGAAGTAGGTTGTCCAGTAAGAACCGCTCTCTACCCCCGGCACGGCAAAGAGGGCGAAGCCTACCCCCGCCATGGCCGGACCTATCACCAGCGGAAGCCTCGCGCCGTAGCGATCGGTGAGTGCCCCTGTGTAGCGCGAGAGCAAAGAGAGCACGAGGATAGCAGGCACTATGGCCGCCCCGGCAGCTGTGGCGGAGTAGCCCTGAACCCAGATCAGGTTGAACGGCAAGAAGAACATGGTCCCGACCAGGGCGAAATACAGGAGCAGCGTGAAGGCGTTCGCCCCGGTGAAGTTCCTCGAGCGGAAGAGCGAGAGAGGCAGCATCGGCTCGCGGGCACGGTCCTCTACGATCAGGAAAGCTGCCAGCGCGACGAGCCCTACCATCAGGGCTACGATCACCCGCGCATCCCCAAGACCCGACCTCGACGACTCCAGCAACCCGAAGACGACGCCGCCCAGTCCAACCGCGACGAGGACCGCCCCCGGAAGGTCGAGGCGTCTGGCCTCCGGGTTCCGGCTCTCCGGCACGTGCGAGCGGGTTATCGCCAGGACAGCCAGCGCGATCGGGACGTTGATGAAGAAGACAGCCCGCCAGGAGACGTTCTCGGCCAGGTATCCTCCGAGGACCGGGCCAAGGATCAGCGTCACGCTGGTGAGGCTGGTCCAGGTGCCAATGGCCTTGCCGCGCCGCTCCTCCTCGAAGGAGGCGCCTATGATGGCCAGGGAGTTCGGCACGAGTAAGGCCGCGCCCACCCCCTGCAGGCCCCGCGCCACGATCAGTTGCTCCGGGCTCTGGGAGAGGCCGCACCAGGCTGAGGCCAGGGCGAACAGCACGACGCCGACCGAGAACACACGTCGCCGGCCCAGGCGGTCGCCCGAGGAACCGCCTACCAGAACCAGCGCCGCCAGAAAGAGCGTGTAGACCGCCACCACCCACTGGCCGTCGACCGCCGTTGCGCCCAGACTGCTCTGTATGGCCGGCAACGCCACGGGGAGGGCGGTCTCGTCGATGAAGGCCATGCTGGAACCGAGTATGGTCGCCGCCAGAACCCACGGTGCGGCGTCCGGGGTACAGACCGCCTGCGCCTCCGTCGAGCGGATCAGTCCCTCGTCGCAAGGCTGCCTTATTACGTGGGCCATTGGTTCGTGTCTCCGTCCGGGCTACCGGAGCCGGCGACCGCACAAGCTCCGTTGGCCATCGCCGCTTCCACTCTCGCCGCGCTCGTGGCAGGTAGGGCGCCTCACGCAGCCCGATCCGCCACGTAACGATCTCACCATACCCTTCCCAGCGCGGCCGGTGCATCCCCCAAATGAGCTATTTTGCGCTGAGGCGGAGAATTTTTTTCCCCGCTGCCGGGTGAGTAGAGGCCAGCCGGAGCCTATCTTGCTAGAACCGCTCGCCCCACCGCGCTCGCCACTCCGCTGCCTCGAACGCCTCCCCGAAGTAAGCCCTCGCGCTCTCGATCTTGCCGTCCTGCAGCTTGACTATCTCGCAGACAGAGACCGCCAGGGTAGTTCTCCATGATCGTTCCACGATCTGCTTGCCGCGGATCCCTTCGCCAGATCGGAGGTACCCCTCGACGTAGTCATCGTGCACGAGATCCTCGAGGACGTCCAGGGCGTGTCTGGCGAACGCCTGGAAATGATGCTCCAGGGCGTCGCAGATCACCTGCTCGGAGATACCCTCTCACCCTCAGGTTCACGGGTTCGCTACGTTGCATTGGCGTTGCTTCTAGCGAGCCGGATCGGCAACGCCACTCGAAAGCACGTCTCTCCGGGATTGGAGGAGACCTGGATCTGACCGTGGTGCTTGTTGACGACGATGTTGTAGGCGATATGCAGACCCAGTCCCGTGCCGACACCAGGAGCCTTCGTGGTAAAGAAAGGTTCGAAGATGCGCGGCTGGAGCTCGGGCGGGATGCCGGGTCCGTCGTCGATGATCTCGACTATCACGGCGCCGCCTGTTGCGCTGGTGCGTAGGGCAAGCTCTCCCTGAGCCTGCATTGCATCCACCGCGTTATCTATGACGTTGGTCCATACCTGGTTTAGCTCGGATCCGTAAGCCTCTATACGAGGCAAGTCGTCGGCATAATCTCGCTTTATGCTCACGCCCGCTTTGATCTTGGGACGCAGGAGCACCAGGGTGTTCTCCAGGCTCTCCCTCACGTCCACCTCCTGGATCGGCGCCTGATCCAGATACGAATACGTCTTGACTGCCTTGACGATCTCCGACATCGCCTCGGCGCTCTTTCCCACCTCCTCGAGCAGGTCGTAGACCGAAGAATTCGCAGCCAACCACCGGACTACGACGGGCAATTGTAAGGGAGAGAATTCTCCGGATAATTGTTCGAGCTCGCGCCTCTCCCAACCGGAGGAGACCAGCGCCGGCGCGAGATCCCACGCCTCCCCGACGCTGTGGTCCTCCAGCCACTCCTGCACTTGATCCTCTCGCTCGCTGAGGGCAAGCGGATCGTGCAGAGGCGACGCGGCCGTGCGCTTCACGGTCTGTTCTTGCAGGGCGCCGAGAACCTTTTTCTGGTGTGGATCGTGGGCGAGCGTGGCGAGCTCGCCTGCCAGACGCTCTCGTTCGGCCAGCGTATCGCGTAACTGTGCCGCGCTGCGCCGTATGGCGGCAGCCGGGTTGTTCAGCTCGTGCGCGAGGCCTGCGGCGAGCGTGCCGAGAGCGGCCATCTTTTCGTTCTGTATCAGCATCGATTCGGTGCTGCGCAACCTCGAAGTTACCGTGTGCAGGATCTTCAGGGGCGCCGAAGGGCTGCACGAGAGCAGAGTCTGGAAGGCGGCCTGGCTGATGAGCAACAGACGGCTTGCGCGCGACGTACGTACAGAGGCGGACCGCGGCGCCTTCTCGAGAAGCGCCATCTCGCCGAAGAATTGTCCCGCCTTGTAAACCGCGAGCAGTACCTCTTGACCGCCGTGACGTTTGGTGACTTCCAGCTCGCCGTCGAGGACGATGTAGAGCGAGTCACCCTGGTCGCCCTCCTGCAACACAAGCTGCCCTTCGGGGATGGAGACCGTCTCCGTCATCTCGTACAACCGCTCCAGATCCTCTTCAGAGAGATCTGCGAGCAGGGGGACCTGGCGCAACTCGTCGAGCATCATCGCGTCTTGCACCGCCCCCCGACGAGATCCCTGCTACCCATTCAGCGCCCGGCCGAACTGGCCGGCGGAGCCTCGTCGGACGCGGGCGACAGGTTGCCGGGTGGAAGAACCGGTGGCTGGGGCAGTTCTTCGATCAGGCGGCGGGCTTCTATACGCGCCTGCTCTGCTTCCTCGTTGCGGCCCTGCCGCTCGTGCCAGTGGGCCAGCGATTGCAGAGCACGCGTCAGGTAGGGCCGCATGTCGTTGCGGCGGTAGTAATCGAGGGCGGTGTTCAGGTACCGCTCTGCGCGCTCGAAGTCGCCCAGCTGCGTATACCCGTCACCGAGAGCCTGTGCGATAAAAGCGACGGTATAGTCATCGTGCACCGCGTCGGCGTTCGCGAGGGTGCTCTCCATGTCCCTGATCGCCTCGACGTTTCCATTGCGGAACCGGGCTATAGCGAGCCCGGCGTTCACGCGGTTGATCAGCTGCTCCGAGCCCCCCTCGAACTCGGGGAGATTGTCCGCCCGCAGCTTGAGCGCTGTTTCGAACGCCTTCATCGCCTCGGCAAGGTTGCGGTCCTGCAGATTACCGAGCCCCGTAGCGTAATATCCGGCGACAGCGCACTCCAGGCCGTGGGCAAGCAGGGCCTTCTCTGTGCCTCGCTGGCTGTATTCCAGGCCGTGTGGCACGTCTCCCATGTCGAAAACGGCCTGCGCGGAGTGCAGCGCCACGTCTGCTTCCTTTACGAGCGAGCCGGTCTTGCTTACCGCCTCGTGGGCGTGCTGGATGGCATCCAGGGCCTCCGCGAATTCCCCGAGCCGGGCATGGGCGGTCGCCTTGGTTGCCAGGGCGTGCGCCTCGATCTCCCGGTTGCGATACTTGCGCGCCTCCTCGATCACGTGCTCGATCTGCTCCAGCCCGCTGCGGGTATCCCGGTCGATCATGCCCATCGTCATCCAGAAAGTGGGTTGCAGAGTCAGCCGTTCGTCCCCGAGCTGTTCGGCGAGCTGGAAGCTTTCGAACAACGCCGGCATCCCGCGACCAGGGAACCCGTTAGAGATGTACGCGTTGGCGATCCCGTGCAGGGCCTGTACCAGACGCGTTTCATCGTTCAGCTCGCGGGCGATCTTTTCCGCCTCCTCCAGCCGGTCCACCACTTGCTGGTAAGGCCTGAGCTTGAATGCGGCCGGGGCCCAGCCGAGGATCGCGTCGCAGAGCTGCTCGGGCCGTGCATCGGGAAGCTTCGCGAGTGCCTCGTAGGCATGCTCGTAATGCTCGAGGGCTTCGCGCAGCGCGAATACTTTCATCGACTGCGCTCCCGCCCGCATCGCGTAATCGGCGGCGCGCTGCCACACTTCGCCATGCCGGAAGTGGTGCGCGAGCGCCGATGCCAGCTCATCCCGCCGCCCCGGATGGAGTTGTTCGAGCGCCTCGCCCGCGCGGCGGTGCAGCACCTTGCGGCGTCTTATCAGGAGCAGCTCGTAGGCGGCTTCCTGAGTCAGGGCGTGCTTGAAGATGTACTCGAGCTCCGGATCTTGTCCCCGCTCGCGGACCAGCTCCTCGTAGGTCAGGACGCCGAGGTGCGGCTCGACGTCCTCGATGCGCTCGGGTGGTGGCGCAGCCGCGCAGGTCGCCATCAGCGCGCGATAAGCGAAGATCCGGCCGAGCACAGCGGCCGTCTGGGCCACCTGTTTCGTGTTCTCCGGTAGGCGGTCGATGCGCGCGCTCAGCACGCCGGTCAGCGTATCGGGTATGGCGACGTTTGCGATCTCCCGTGTCGCGCGCCAGTGACTGTTCTCCTGAACGATGTACCCGGAGTCGATCAGGGCCCTGATGACTTCTTCGACGAAGAAAGGATTCCCTTCTGCCTTGGTCAGGATCAACCCGCGCACGCTCTCCGGCAGGTCCTCGATATAGAGGAGGTTGCCGAGCAGCTCCTGCGCGTGTGCGGCGTCCAGGGGCTCGAGCAGGACCTCGGTGTAGCGTGCTCCGAGCTGGCTGCGCGCCTTCTCGATGGCCGGCCAGCTCGGCGCGTCTTTGTCGGGCCGTAGCAGGCAGACGATGAGCAGGGGCGAGTCCTCTACCAGCCAGGCGACGTTCAGCAGGAGGTCGAGCGACGCGGTATCCGCCCAGTGCAGGTCGTCGAAGACGATCACCGTCGGCATCAGGTCGGCGCGGGCCCGGAGGAAGCCCCGGGTCGCCTCCGTGATGTGCTCTGACAGTGCGTCGCCTTCGAGGGCCGCGACCGCCTCGAGCGTCGCATCGCTCTCGACGGAGAGCATCACCTCGAGGAACCGCAGTTCGTTCTCCCGCATCGTGCTGCAACATGGATCATGGTGCAGTCTCTCGCGCACGGTCTCCGGCGCATCGCCTTCCTGGGCGCCGATCGCCTGGCGGACGACCTGCCGCCAGGCGAAATAGGTGACGGCCTGCTCGTAGGAGAGCGCCCGTCCCTCGAGCCAGGCTACCGGTGGGCCCGATCCGGTCGTCGCCGACTCGCGGACCTCCGCCAGCAATCGCGACTTGCCCAATCCGGCTTCGCCGACCACCGAGACGAGCGCGCCGCGTCCCTCGCGCACCTCCTCCACCTTCTCGCGCACGAGCCGGAATTCAGCGGCGCGACCCACGAGCGGCGAGCTCAAGCCCTCGAGGCCTCTGACCTGACCCGGCACGGCCTTCGGTGCCAGCACCTCGAAGGTCTCGATGGGTGCGGACTTGCCTTTGACCGTCGTGGCGCCGCGCGGCTTGAAGTCGAAGAGCGGCTTGACGAGGTGATAGGTGTCGGCGCCGATGAGCACGCTGCCGGGAGCGGCGGCGCTCTGCAGGCGGGCTGCGACGTTCGTCGTGTCGCCCATTGCCGTGTATTCCGTCCTGATCTCGTCACCGACGGCGGCGAGCACCGCCAGCCCGGTGTTGATACCGACGCGCACGCTAAAGTCGATCCCATAGCTGCGCTTGACCATCTCCGCGTATTCTCTCGCCGCCGCCTGGATGGACAGACCAGCGCGTACAGCGCGTTCCGCGTCGTCTTCGTGCGCGACCGGCGCGCCGAAGAACGCGAGGATCGCATCCCCCAGCAACCTCGAGACGGTCCCACCGTATTTCCTTACCGACGCGTTGAGGAAGGCGAACGCGCCGTTCATGATCTCCGCGAACTGTTCGGGATCTAGGCGTTCGGCCATTACGGTCGAGTCGACGACGTCCGCGAAGAGCACCGTGACGTACTTGCGCTCGCCTTCCACCCGAGCCGGTGCTTCGAGCTGGTTGCCGCAGTTCAGGCAGAACCTCGCGCCCGCGGGATTGGCGGTCTGGCAGTGGGGGCAGTCCATCTCAACGCCTCGCTCGGAACGCAGCAGATACTACGAACCAGATAATAACCAGCCATACAAGGCGATTCAACCGGTCTGGATCTACCCTATTCCGGCACCCTGCTCAGGTACTGGTGGACGAACTGCACGGCCATAGCGCCTTCCCCGACGGCGGAGGCGATCCGCTTCACCGACCGGTGGCGCACGTCTCCCGCCGCGAAGATGCCGGGCACGCTGGTCTCCAGGAAGAAGGGGTCCCGGTCCAGATGCCACCCCTTCGGACGCCGGCCGCCGCGCACCACGCTACGTCCGGTCAGGATGAAGCCTCGCGGGTCTCGTTCCACGACGTCGGCGACCCAGTCGGTATGCGGCCTCGCGCCTATGAATATGAAAAGGGCGAACGCCGGCACGGTCCGTTCATCCCCGGTCGTGGTGTCCGTGATGGTGACCGCTTCGAGCCTGACGTCTCCCACTACTCCGGTTACGGTAGAGCGCGGCCACACGGAGATCTTCTCGTGCGCTTCGATCTGTGATACGAGGTAATGGGACATGCTCCTGGCGAGAGATCCACCCCTCACGACCATGGTCACCGAGTTGGCGTACCTGGAGAGGTACATGGCCGCCTGCCCGGCCGAGTTCCCCGCGCCGACGATAAACACGTCCTTATCCTGGCAGGCCATCGCCTCGGTGATCGCCGCGCCGTAATACACCCCTGCGCCGGTGAGCCTTTCGACGCCGGGCGCGTCGAGCCTGCGGTACGACACGCCCGTAGCGATGAGCAGCGCGTGGCAGCTGATCTGGGATCCGTCGGTAAGGGCGACGAAACGATACGGCTCTTGCGCTCGTATGCCCTTTGCCTCCAGAGGAGTGAGTATCTCCGCGCCGAATCGCCTGGCCTGGGCCACGGCTCGTCTCGAGAGGTCTCCTCCGCTCAGGCCGCCCGGGAAGCCCAGGTAGTTATCGATGCGAGAGCTCGTGCCGGCCTGGCCGCCCGGTGCCTCACCCTCGACGAGTAGCGTGCTGAGTCCTTCGGAAGCTCCGTACACCGCCGCCGCCAGGCCCGCCGGACCCGCGCCGACTATGACAAGGTCGTAAAACGGCATCCCCGGGTGCGTCTTCAGGCCGATTCTCTCCGCGATCTCCACGTTGGCCGGTTGCGCCAGGGAGACGCCATCGGGCAGGATCACCAGGGGCAACTGCGACCCGTCGGAGCCGGAGAGCTCCAGCAGGTCGCGGGCTTCCTCGTCGATCTCGACGTCGAGCCACTGATACGGAACGAGGTTCCTCGAGAGGAAGTCTTTTATCTGGTGTGACTGGGCAGATAGCTGGTGGCCGACGACGCGAATGCCTTCAAACGGTGGGGCGAACGACGCCTGCCAGTCGTCCAGCAGATCCGTGAGCACGGGGTAGAGGTTCTCTTCTGGCGGGTCCCACGGCTTCATGAGGTAGTGGTTCAGGGCGACCTCGTTGATCGCGCTGATGGCAGCCTCGGTGTCCGCGTACGCGGTGAGCAGAACGCGTCTGGCGTCGGGGAAGAGCTCGATAGCCCCCGCGAGGAACTCTACGCCGGACATGAGCGGCATCCGCTGATCTACCAGGAACAGGGCAACCGGCGTATTGCGCAACCTCAACTGCTGCACCAGCTCCAGCGCCGCGCCGCCAGAATCCGCCCTCATCACCCGGTAGTGCTCGCCGTACTCGCGCCGCAGGTCGCGTGCGACGGCGCTCAGCACCGCCGGCTCGTCGTCAACGGCGAGGATAACCGGCCTCTCTCCTTTTTGTGAATCGTCCATTGCGGCTTGTCGACGCGCGATCGATCCGGATACGGGCAGCGCTCGACCTGTACCCACCAGCATCAACTATAGCAGGGGTATCCTCTGTATTTCGATGCAGGTGCTTCCCGCGCGAACCGTCCTGGAAGCGTACGACATGTCCTCTCCTGGAAGGTCTCGCAACCTGAGCCAGTTTCAGAGCTGGGCTATATCGAGGTCCTCGACCGCCTTCACCGGTCCTCCGAACGTGGATTCGGCCTCCGCTACGAGCGCCTCCGGCTCGACGAACCGGCTGGCCCGCAGGTGGGAGAGGACAAGGCTCGTCACACCGGCCTCGCGGGCAACTTCGCCGGCATCGGTCGCACTCGAGTGTCCCATGGCGTGTGCCTGTTCGGCTGCGCTGTGCGGCCCGTATGTATCGTGGACGAGCAGGTCCGCCCCGCTCGCGTTCTCGACGACCTCGGGGCACGGGCGGGTATCGACGGCGAAGACTGCTAGGGCATCCGCCCACCCGAGGCGGAACCCCACGCACTCGAGGCCGTGGCTCATCAAGAAGGGGGTGATCTCGATCTCTCCCACCTCTACGGGCTTGCCGGGGACGAGCTCGTGCCAGTCGAGACGCTTCCCCAACCAGTCCTCTACACCGGGGATCGTCAGGTCGAGGTAGCCCCGCAGCGCTCGAAGCGTCTCGGGCGCGGCGTGGACGGTGAGAGAGGCCTCGGGAAGGGCCGCAAGGCCGGTGAGCAGGGGAGCCAGCCCACCGACGTGGTCGAAGTGGCGGTGGCTGATAAAGACGTGGCGCACGGACTCCAGCGGGATGCCAGCGGCCTCGAGGCGAGCGAGCAGAACGGTGCCACTGGAGGTATCTACGAGCATCGTCTCGCCGCCCGGGAGCGGCACGGCCATACTGGTCTGAGCGCGTTCCGGGTTCAGGGAGTCACCGGTCCCAAGGAAAACCAGGCGTCTCATCGCGTCGTGGCCCGCCCTCTCCACCGGCGCGGCCGGTTCTCTCGTTCGCGAACGAAGAGAACAGAGCCCGTGGACGAATCATGGATCATGTACTCCCTGCGTATAACACAAGACAGCGTAGGGCGCGAGTACGGTAGCTGGCAGGGCGGCTACGCGTCTACCACCCGTAGACGAAGAAGACCAGGCGAGCTAGGCCGGCGGCTCGAGTCACGTAGTCCTGTGATGCCTTGCCACTACCTCGATGGAGTTCCTCATTTACAACACTCTGCTTCTGGTTTCGTGCCGTGCTCACCGGTGATGGTAGCGAAGAAGTGGAAATGTCGCGAGCCTGAACAGAGGAGCCAACAACGGCCGTCGTAGCTACCGTCTTGTGGTTCGTTTCATGAGAAGACCTTGACGTTTCCTCGGCCCTGACGTGTTGGTCAATCACCGCGTTCGTCTCGTGGGTCTCCTAACAGCTCGCGTAGTTCTGCCACCTCTTTTCTCAGGGCGGGTAGCTCGTATTCGGCTAGAGCGCGCACGTCTCTTTCCATGCGGTCCAGCTTGACCTCGAAACCAGATTCTTGCGCCTCGAGGTCATGTTCGTCCAGGTCTTGCAGTATGTTTCTGAGGCGTTCCGCCGATTCCACGAAGGCTTCTCCTCCCGGAGCCCCTTTCAGGAGCCGCTCGAGCCCGCTCCTGAACAACAGCCCGAAGACCGCGAGCACGAGTATCGTGCTGCCGAAACTGGCGATTAGCTCCGTTACCACCTCCCGAAGAACGTTGCCCGGGCCGAACAGGCGAGCTAACAAGGTGCTCGCGATACCCAAGGCACCCACCGCCACAAGCCCCGGAACGGAGACCAGCCTTGGCAGCACCGGTGATTCGGTCTCTTCTCCCACGACAGCATCCTACACCGCCCCGAGCCGCAATACACGATCTGCCCCAAAGGAACCGGATGTTTCGACTATTCTGAAGAGCTCGCGCGGATGGGGCGGCAGGCGGAGCCCTTCTGCTAACTCTCGGGCCCCTGCGTAACACAATCCTCCCTTTGCCCGGTCTTACGGTTAGCAGGTACCCCGAGCCTCAAGGAGGAGAGCAGGTGGAGGACAAGGCAAAGGGCAGGATGAAGGAGGCCGCCGGCGCCGTAACCGGCGACGAGGCAAAGAAGGCCGAAGGCAAGGCCCAGCAGAGCAAGGCGGAGGCCGCCGAGGAGGCCAAGCAGAGGGAGAAGACCAGGCAGGCCGAGGCCGAGGCCAAAACCGCCGAGAAGGAGCGCGACAGGCAAAGGCGCAAGGATAAGGGACCGCTGGGTGGCCTAGGGGATACCCTCACGGGGCGGTAGCCACCAGAACACATACTCAAGAAACCCAGAGGCTCGCGAAGCTCTTTGGCCCTGTGACGGCCATAGTCTTCGGCGAACTCACGTGGTCGACTCCAGACACTTGTACCTCTGTGGAGAAAGGCCGCCGAAAGAGGGACACGAGCGGAGGACCAAGCCCAAGGTGACGAAAGCTGCGCCGCCGTGATTGGCGACGAGGCTCCGAAAGCGAAGTGGAGTGCCGGTCGTGCGGATGGCTAGGAGTCTGGCCGCAAGGCTTGCCAACACAGTCAGTCGCTCCTGTACGAGAGACGTAACTGCACTCGTGGTCGAGGAACCAGCGCTGTGCCGCCTACCTGAACCCGAGAGGAGACTCCAAAACATGGCCAACAGACCCCCAGTACACGTCGAGTCAACGGAGAATGGGTGGACGGTAGTTCGCGAGGGCTCCGAGCGAGCGACCTCCGTGTACTCAACGCAATCCGAGGCGGCCGCAGAGGGGCGGGAGCTCGCCCGAAGGGATGGGACCGAGTTTTTCCTCCATGCCCAGGACGGGCGGGTAAGGGAGCACCGCAACTACGGGGAAGGATCATCCGCAGCTCGCTCGGAAGACAAAGGGCTTGTGGACCGGGCGACGGAGACGGCGGGGACGTTGGTCGGAGGACTGGCGGGCGCAGCATCCACTGCCATGAGTAGTAGGGCAGACGCCATCACTCCGGCAGGGGATGCTGGGGGCCAGGAGGCGGAGCCGTCCGGGAGGACAACCGGCGCCGACTCCCGTGAAGGGACCAACGAAGAAGAGGTGCGCGGCTTGACGGACTCACGGCAAAACGACGCCTCGAGGACGCCCGGGGAGCGGTACGCGGGCTACGAGGTCTACTCACAGGACGGCGAGAGGCTCGGCAAACCCGACGACCTTTTCGTTGACGAGAACGATAACCCCGAATACTTGGGAGTCAGGACTGATCCCTCGGGCGGCAGAGCTATTCTCGTACCGGCGGAGGTCGTCACCGTTGAGGACGCGGCGAGACGCATGGTGGTCTCGCATCCCAACGGCCTGGTGCAAGCGGGGCCGGGTTTGGAGCGAGGTGAGGAGCTGACGCCGGAGCTCGAGGTACGGGTACGCACCCACTACGGGCTCCAGGGCCTGCCAAGCGCCGAGGGCAGTGGCGGCTACGGCGCTTACTACCGCGACGACGCAGGGCGCGGGGAAGAGCGTGGACTCTCGGGCAAGCCGGGAACGGCTGCGCCGACTATCTCTTCGGGAGCGGAAGGTGACGCTGGAGGCGTGCAGGATCGGGAAGGGACGGCAGAGCCGAGCATCCTCGAAGCGAACGAAGAAGAGGTCAGAGTGCACCGCTCGGAGGAGGAGCTCAAGGTCGAAGCCCGCGAGCGCGAGGCCGGGGCGGTGCGGGTGCGCAAGCGCGTGCGCACAGACCGCGAGCAGATCGTCGTGCCCAAGAAGCGCGTGGAGGTCACGGTCGAGCGCGTTCCGGTAGTTGAGGGAGAGACTGCACGATCGGAGATCGGCGAAGACGAGATTGTGGTGCCGATCGTCGAGGAAGAGGTGGTGGTAGAGAAGCGGCCCGTGGTCAAGGAGGAGCTACGCATCCGCAAGGAGGTCGTGGAGGAGACGGAAACCGTCGAGGAGGACGTCCGCCGCGAGGAGATCGAGGTAGACGACGAGTCCACCACCCGAGAGGATAACTAGGAGC
>DATACV010000032.1:0-2242 GCA_036258875.1 Rubrobacteraceae bacterium | reverse complement strand
CCGTCGCCCTCCCACTCCTTGCGGGTGAGGCCGAGCCACTCGACCTGCGGGAGGCCGTGGTGGGCGAAGATCTTCTTCATCGTCAGCTTGTCCATCCCGACCGCGCTCGCCAGCACCCCGCTCCCGACGTAGGGGATGCCGGCAAGCTCTAGCATGCCCTGGATCGTGCCGTCCTCGCCGTACGGGCCGTGCAGGACGGGGAAGACCACGTCCGCGGAGTCGAGGGTGGCCGGTATCTTCTCTTCGGAGCGCGCCGGGGGGCCGGAGAACGGCTCGACGGGGCCTCCGGCCCCGATCATCTCCGCGCTCCTGGACTCCAGCTCGCGCATGGGGTCGCCGGAGGAGATCCAACGCCCCTCGCGGGTAATGCCGACGGGGACTACCTCGTGCCGCCCGTCGCTTCGCAGGGCCTCCATGATGGCGCGGGCGGAGGCGAGAGAGACCTCGTGCTCTCCGCTCCGACCGCCGAAGACGACCATCACCCGAGCCAACGCGCTACTCCTCTCCTCTCCAGCCCGCCCATCCTAGCAAAGGACGCTGCGGGCGTAGCCTCAGGCGCCCTTCGGCGCGAGGCCCAGGGCGTCGGATCTCTCTCTAAGCGCGCCTGCCACGAACTCTATGTGCTCGTCGAGGTCTACGCCGAGCTCCTCTGCGCCCCGCACTATGTCCTCGCGGTTCACGGCCGCGGCGAAGGACTTCTGCTTCATCTTCTTACGCACGCTCTTGGCCTTGAGCCCCTCCAGCCCGTCGGGTCGCATGAGCGCCACGGCCACGATGAAGCCGGAGAGCTCGTCGACGGCGTAGAGGGTCCTGGACATGAGGGTGTCGCGGGGTACGTCGAGGTAGTCGGCGTGGCCCTTTATGGCGTGGAGCACGTCCTCCGGGTAGCCACGCCTCTCGAGCTCCCTCACCCCGACCATCGGGTGCTCTGCAGGCGTCGGGTGCTTCTCGTAGTCCATGTCGTGCAGGAGCCCGGTTACGCCCCACCTCTCCTCGTCCTCATCGAACTTCCTCGCGTAGGCGCGCATGGCTGCCTCGACGGCGAGCATGTGCTTGCGCAACGAGTCGCTCTCCGTCCACTCGCAAAGCAGGTTCCACGCTTCCTCTCGATTCATGCAGCCTCCTTTCATATGCTTTGAGGTCTTGAGGCACAAGGCTACAGATCAACGGCGGGTAGCGGAACGAGAGCCGAATACCTCGCCTGGAGACTCAAACCCAAGACCCTCAATACCTCAAGACCTACCCACCTGCGTACGAGACGTTTATGACGCTGCCGCGCGTGTTGGTCTGCTGCACGGAGCGGGTGGTGTTGCCGGCGATCAGGATCACCTTCAGGTCTCCTCCCACGTCCTGCTTCTCGATGCGGCACGAGAGCCTCTGCCCTCGGGGGTCGAAGGCGTAGCGCTTGGGTATACGGCCGCTCAGGATGCTCTCCTTGCCGCCGACGGCGCAGATGCCGGAGAAGGTAGTCCCTGGGTCCCCTTCGAGGCGGAGGAGGACGCCCGGCGCGTCGGGTGCCGGGCCGAGGGTGGCTTCGGGGAGCGAGCCCCCGCCCGTCGTCTCCGGTCCGTCGCCTGGCGAAGAGACGAGGGTGCTCTCCTCGCGGTCTTTGGGCTGCCCGGTCGTGCCACTACTGCCGTCCGCGGTCTCGCCGGTACAGGAGACGACCAGCGAACACACAGAAGCCAAGACCGCGACCACGAGGGCCTTCGCGGTTGCGCGCTGGTCGAGATCCCACACCGCGCAGATTCTATCCGAAAGGGTAGATGATTACCGCGCACCCGCGGGCCTTGCGGGGCGTGTTCACCGGCTCGAGCCCAGCTCCCGCGCGCGCAGGAGCACGGCGTCGAGCATCTCGGGCTTCAGCACGCCGGTGAAGGTGTTCTGCTGGGAGGGGTGGTAGCAGCCGAGGAGGGTGGTGGCGCCCACCGCTGCCTCGGCGCCGTGGCCGAACCTCGGCTTGGGCCGGAGCCCGTAGAGGCGCAGGGCGGCGTCCCAGGCGAAAGCGCCGAGGCAGACGACGACCCGCGCCTCGAGGAGATCCAGCTCCCTGGCGGTGTAGGGGAGGCAGGCGTCGCGTTCCTGGGGGGTGGGCTTGTTTTGCGGCGGGGCGCAACGGACGGCGGCGGAGATCCAGAGCCCCGAGAGCCGGAGGCCGTCTTCGCGGTGGCGCGAGACGGGGCTGTTAGCGAAGCCGGTACGGTGCAGCGCGGCGAAGAGGAAGTCGCCCGAGCGGTCGCCG
>DATACV010000031.1:0-3065 GCA_036258875.1 Rubrobacteraceae bacterium | reverse complement strand
GAAGCGGCTCTCGGCGTACTCGGGGGTCCACATGTGGTGCGGGCCGATGGCTTCGAGGGACTCCGGCTCGGATATCTCGTACGCTCCGCGGACCTCGGCGAAGGAGGTGAAGCGCAGCGGCCCGTCGTCGGTGAGGTCGGGGATCTCCTCCATCAGCCGCCGGTACTCCGGCTTGAGGAGCTCCGGCCTCTGGTGCTCGTAGCCTGGGAGGAGCAAGAAGCGCCTGTCAGCAACGGCGAACGCCTTCTCGCGGATGCCGCCCTTGCGGACCACGAGCGCGGTTTCGCCGTTCTCCAGCGCCCTGACGGCGACCGCCCACTCCTTGAGCGTGTGTCGCAGCGTTTCCAAAGGATCACCTCTCGTATAATGCGTTTCGTCTAGAGCGGATTATATGCCCTGAACCCTCGAGCTTCGACGGGAGGAGCCATGGCCCAGCACGAGACCCCGCACCGCGTGGAGCGCGACTCGATGGGGGAGGTCGAGGTCCCAAGGGACGCCCTCTTCGGCGCCCAGACGCGCCGCGCCCTCGACAACTTCCCCATAAGCGACCTGCGCAAGCCGCGCCGCTTCGTGCAGGCTCTAGGCGCCATAAAGCTCGAGGCCGCGAACGTCAACCACGAGCTCGGCCTACTCGACGAGAGCCTGAGGGACGCGATGGTCCGGGCAGCGGAAGAGGTCATGGGCGGCGAGCTCGACGACCAGTTCGTCCTCGACGTCTTCCAGACCGGCTCGGGCACCTCCACGAACATGAACGCCAACGAGGTCATCTCGAACCGCGCGATCCAGGTCATCGGCGGCGAGCTCGGCTCCAAAGACCCCGTCCACCCCAACGACCACGTCAACATGGGCCAGTCCTCGAACGACGTCATCCCCACCGCCATACACCTCTCGGCCCTGATCTCCATGCAGCAGGACCTGCTGCCGGCGCTCGAGAAGCTCCGGAACGCCCTCGCAGAGAAGGCGCGCGAGTTCGACGACGTCATAAAGACCGGCAGGACCCACCTCCAGGACGCCACCCCGATCCGTCTCGGCCAGGAGTTCGAGGGCTACGCGGGCCAGATAGGGCGCGGCATCACGCGCGTCTACAAGGCGATGGACGAGCTCGCCGAGGTGGCTTTAGGCGGCACGGCGGTAGGCACCGGCGTCAACACCCACCCCGAGTTCGCCCAGAGGGTGACCGAGCGCCTGAGCGCCCGCTTCGGCGTCGAAGTGAGGGAGACCGAGAACCACTTCCAGGCGCAGAGCGCGATGGACGGGACCGTCTTCGCGAGCGGCGCCCTGAAGACCGTCGCGGTCAGCCTCATGAAAATCTCCAACGACATCCGCTGGCTCGGGAGCGGGCCGCGCGCCGGGATAGGCGAGATAGCCCTCCCCGAGGTGCAGCCCGGCTCCTCCATCATGCCAGGCAAGGTCAACCCGGTCATCGCCGAGAGCGCCGCGATGGCCGCAGCCCAGGTCATGGGCAACGACGCGACCATAACCATCGCCGGCCAGAGCGGCAACTTCGAGCTGAACGTCATGCTCCCGCTCATCGCCTACAACCTCCTCCAGTCCATCGAGCTCCTCTCCAACGCAGCCGAGAACCTCACCGACCAGAGCGTTACCGGCATACAGGCCACCGAGCGTGGCCCCGAGCTCGTCGAGAAAGGCCTCATGCTCGCCACCGCGCTCGCGCCCGAGATCGGCTACGACAGGGCCGCCGAGATCTCCAAGGAGGCCTACAAGACGGGCCGCACCATCCGCGAGGTAGCCCGCGAAAAGACCGATCTCTCAGAGGAAGAGCTCGACAACCTACTCGACGCCCGCAAGATGACGTAGGCATAGGTAGATCCGAGCTCTCGTCTCGCGGGCGCATCGAAGCGCGGGATCCGACCTCCCCGGCATCATGAGTTCGCTCCCGGTAGGATCGGGGTTTATCGCCGATTCATTCGCGATTCATCGCCGTTTGTTCCTATGGGGGCGTTTCAAAGACCAGGCGCAAGGGAGGAGAACGTGCCTTTCACCCTGATCAAAGGTAGCTTCAAGCCAGGAGCGGGCACCCCCGACGGAGACTCGGTTCGGTTCCTCGCAGACGACGTAGACCTTTGGGAGAGGCTCGAAGGCGAGCCGGTCGAGCTGGGGACGGGTGATGAGACCCGGGACACCGTCCAGCTGCGCTTCGAGGGGATCGACGCGATCGAGAAAGACGCGACCGAGCCCCTCGCCACCGAGGCGAGAGACAGCATGTTCGACCTGATCGGCTTCGACGAGGCCAGCGAACCGGAGCCGAGGGGCTTCGTCCTGGCGCGCATGACCGACGACAGGTCGGGACGTCCTATCGCCTTCGCGTTCGCGGGAGAGACGGAGCGTCCGGACGGGTCCGAGGTCTTCCTGAGAGGCCCGATGCTGCGGGAATCCGTCAACTTTCGGCAGATGCAGGCGAGTTTCGCCTATCCCCTGTACTACAACACGCTGTTTGCCGATCTGAGGAACGAGTTCAACCAGGCCCTCGCGTCCGCAAAGAACAACGGCGTCGGCTACTGGCCGCACGACAAGACGACGGTGGGCGTCACGGTCACGAGCCACGGCGACCTGGCGACCATACCGCCGATCTGGCCCAAGCTGTGGCGACGCCTCGATGAGTTCTTGCGAGACGAGAGCTCGCTCGCCGGGTTCAAGGCGTTTCTCGAGGAGCGAGACGAGAGGGTGGACATCCTCTCCTTGATGGACGAACGCGGGCTCCAGGATCTCGTCGAGGTGCAAGGCGACACGGTTCGTATGATCGAACCCCCCGAAAACCTGAGGGTGGTCGGGGAAGCCGGACGCCGTAACCGCTAACCGGGGCACAAGCCCCGGCGGGGTGCGGACTGTTGCGCGGCACGGCGGGGCCGCGGGTATAATCCCCTCCAGGGGATAGGGATGGTTAGCTCGACTTCCACGCCGGGGCCGGTAGCGGGTGTGCCCGAGCCGGGCTCTGCCGAGGAGCTCCGGCGCTTCGCGCAGATCCAGGAGCGGCTGAAACCTCTGGCCGAGCGCCTGGTCGCCGACCCCCGCAGCCCGCAGACGGTTGTGGTGGTCCCGAGCCT
>DATACV010000030.1:0-3308 GCA_036258875.1 Rubrobacteraceae bacterium | reverse complement strand
CGAGACCGCGAGCGCCGAGATCCGCTCTGCTCCGCTGGTGCTCGTTGACCTCTTGACGGAGGAAGGGATAACGGGCCGGAGTTATGTCTTCTGCGTCACGCCGCTCGCGCTGGCGCCGATGGTGCGGCTGGTCTCGAACCTAGCGTCCCCGATCGAGGGCGACGCCGTGGCCCCGCTTGCGATCGAGGAGAAGCTGCAAAAATCTTTCCGGCTGCTCGGGCTGCAGGGACTTACGGGCATGGCGATGGCGGCCGTAGACGTGGCTGCCTGGGACGCGCTGGCGAAGGCCAATGAGCTGCCGCTGGTGGAGCTCCTCGGCGGCGAGAGGCGCCCGATCCCCGCCTACGCCAGCCTGCGAGCCATGGGCCTTGAGAGCGTGGCGGAAGAGGCGCGGGAGGCGGTCGGGTCGGGCTTCGGGGCTGTGAAGGTGAGGGTCGGGCACCCAGACGCGGGGAGGGACGTGGAGGTGGTCAGGGCCGTCCAGAGCGCCATCGGGGAGGGTGTGGATCTCATGGTTGACTACAACCAGGTCCTCTCCGTCTCCGAGGCGGTGAGCCGGGCTCATGTTCTCGACGAGGAGGGGCTGTACTGGATCGAGGAGCCCACCCGCGCCGACGACTTCGCGGGGCATGCTCGCATCTCCCGCGAGGCGAGGACCAACATACAGATCGGCGAGAACTGGTGGGGGCCGCACGACATGGCGAAGAGCCTCGCGTCCGAAGCCTCGGACCTCGCGATGCCCGACGTCATCAAGATCGGAGGCGTCTCGGGGTGGCTGCGCGCCGTCGCCCTGGCAGAAGCCGAGGGGATGCCCACTTCGAGCCACCTCTACCCCGAGGTCAGTGCGCACCTCCTGGCCGCCACCCCGACCCGCGACCGGCTGGAGCACCTCGACCTGGCAGGCCCCATCCTGAAGGAGCCGCTCAGGATGGAGAGTGGGAACGCCGTGATCCCCACCTCACCCGGAACCGGGGTCGAGTGGGAGGAGGAGAGCGTTCAGCGCTACCTGGTGGACTGAGCAGGCTCAAAGCACACGTCTCGCCCAACATCGATGTCCACCGCGGGTAGGTAAACGAAACCCCTCCCGCGACAAACCCCGATGCCCGAAACCTGATGCCTATATCAGTGGTTGCGGACGGCGTCGATGAGCTCGCCCTTGTTCATCTTCGAGCGTCCCTCGATGCCGATCTCCCTGGCGCGCTCTTGCAGCTCTTGCTTGGACCAGTCCTCGTAGCTGCCCGATCTGCCGCCGCGCTTTCCCGCCTTCGAACGGCCGGTGTTGGCGATCCTCGCCGCCTTCTCCTTGCTCTCCCCCTTCTGGCGCAGCTTCTCGTACTGCTCGTCGTCCTTGACGCTCGGACCGTGATCCTTGGCCATGGACGTCACCTCCTCGCGAGCCTTCCGCTATCCCAGCCCCCGACGACCCGTCGCGGGCCTACTCTACTGGAAGCATTCCCCGTGGAACCGGCGTCGTAAACCCCCTATTGTCCCGGCTCGGGGACGGCGCCGATCTGGCGCATAAGGCCAAGCTCGTCCTCCTCAGTCCACGACTCGGCGATCCTGCCTCCCTCTATGCGGTACACCGAGATACCCGTGAACTCGACCTCGTTGCCGGTCGGGGCGACGCCGGCATATTCGCCGAGGTGGGTGGCGCGAGAACTCCAGCGGGCCGCCACCATGTCTCCCTCGGCTATGAGGTCCTCTATGGTGCTCACCACGTCCGGGAAGCCCCGGCGGAAGTCCGCGGCCTCCTGCCTGGCGGCCTCGGCCTGCTCGGGGGCGAAGAGCTCCTGCGCCGCGTCGAGGTCCCCCGTGTGGTTCCAGAGCTCTTCCTGCTCCCGACGCACTATGGCCTTGTTCTCTTCGGTAGACATGCCGGACCTCAGGTGTCTTCCAGGACGCCGGTTCTTGGCGTCGCCATGCCGAGCCTGTAGAGGGCGTAGTAGAGGATGCCCGCGGTGAGCATCCCGGCCAGCCACGAGAGGTCGAGGCCGTTCAGGGCCCGGGCGACCGGGCCCTGGAGAGGCGCGATCAGGCCGTAGAGGAAGAGCCAGGTCGTGAAGAGGCCGACGAGGAGGGAGCTCATGGCCGCCCAGTTGACGTCGCCGACCCGCGACTCGCTCGGGGACTGGTAGAGCGCCTCGATGTCTATGTTCTCGCGCCTGATGATGTAGTAGTGGATGAGCATGATCGCCGCCCACGGGCTGCCCCAGGCGACGACGCCCACCAGCCACGCGTCGAGCTGCTCGGCGAGGCTACCCGCGAAGACCAGGTAGATCGTGAAGGCAGTGGCGAGGACGCCGACGATAACCGTCAGCACGTGCCGGCGCACCCTGATGTCCACCGCGAGCGCCGAGACGGACATCGAGTAGACGTTCAGGATGTTGGTAGCGATCGGCCCGTGCAACACCAGGAAGAGCACCGGCACCGCCAGGGCGCCGAAGGTGTTGACGATGATCACCGCCGGGTCCGCGCCCGTGCCCGTCGTCGCTATGGACGCCCCGAGGACGCCGAGCCAGAGGACCGGGACGAACTGGCCGAGGGCGCCGGCCCAGAAGAGGCGGCTGCGGGGAACGGTGCGCGGGACGAAGCGCGAGTAGTCCGAGGCGTAGGCGAGCCAGGTGATCCCCCAGCCTATGCCGATGGCCGTCATGACCTGGCTCATCGCGGTCCAGCGCGCGGCGCCCTCGGCCTCGCCTGCGTAGCTCCACTCGACGTTGCCGCTGCTCCACGCGACGACGGACATGGCGACGAGGATGACGAGCGTTATCGGGACCGTCCACTTCTCGAAGGTGCGGATGGCGTAGAAGCCCAGGGTAGCGAGGCCGACCTGTATCGCCATGAGCACGAGGACCACTACGATCTTGGTGGCGGGCGTGCCGGGGATGCCGAGCTTCTCGAGCAGGGCGACGCTGAGGTCCAGGATGATCCAGGTGTTTATGGCGATCCAGCCGGTGGCGATGACTATCTGGAAGAAGGCGGGGAAGTACGCGCCCCTGCGCCCGAACGCGCTGCGCGTGAGGACCATCTGGGTGACCCCGGTCCTCTGGCCCATCAAGACGAACGCGCCGAAGATGGCCACCCCTATGGCGTTGCCTGCGGCGAGGACGAGCACGGTGTCCCAGAAGCCCAATCCGAGCACGATGCCCAGAGCACCCAGTACCCAGTTGATGGGTGCTATGTTGGCGCCGGCCCAGATCCAGAACTGGTCCAGCGGCGTCGCGTCCTTGTACTCCTCGGGGACGGGCTCGATGCTGTTGTGCCTCTCGATGTGTATGGCCTCTTCGAGCTCCGCCCGCTCGCCTCGT
>DATACV010000029.1:0-12220 GCA_036258875.1 Rubrobacteraceae bacterium | reverse complement strand
GAAGCCCTCCCCGACGAGGTACTCGATGAGGCTGTTGTTCGGGATGAGGTCGAGCACGTAGGGGCGGTTTATGAGGGCGTAGACTATGAGGATGGGGACGGGGTACTTCTTGGGCTTCTGTGGCTCGTAGCGGTAGAGCTTCGCTTTGTTCTTGGTCCAGACCACCTCTTTAGGCGTCTGGCCGGTGTCGGCCTGGGCGCCCTCGACGACGATCCTCAAGCCCCTGTTGTACTTCTCGAAGAAGTCCTCGAGCTCCGAGGGCGCGACGTCGGTCGTCTGCTGCTCCGTCAACTGGACCCTCCTATCCTGCGCACGTCGTCAACAGTGATCTGACCGCCCGACCCCGTCCCCTCGACCTGGCTGAGGTCCACGCCGAGCTCCCGCGCCTTGCGCCGGGCCGCGTCGGTGGCATCGGGGGAGCCGTTCTGGGCCGACCCGTTCTCCAGGGCCACGAGGAGCCGGTCCAGCTTCCCCTCGACCCTGTCGAGGCGCTTCTCGAGCCCGCCGACCTCCTCGGCGGTGGCCGGCTTGGCGTAGCCGTACTCGAACTCCTCGAAGGCCTCCTCCAGCCTGTCCACCTTGTCCTCGAGCGCAACGACGAGGCCGGCGACCCGCGTTATGTCCGAGCGGACCGGGACCTGGAGGCTCTTGAGGTACTCCTCGGAGCGGCGAGAGAAGACCTTGTAGAAGCTCGCGTAGCTCTGCAGCCAGCGGCTGCTCTGCTCCAGGAACTCCTCCCGCTCGATGACGTCCTGGATGAAGTCGGAGAACGGGCCGCTGGTGGCGTTGTACCATTGCACGGCGAACTCGAGCGGGTCCTTGGGGAAGCTCCCCGCGCTCATCAGGTTCGCCCGCGCCTGCTCGAGCATCTCGAGGTAGCGCGGGGTCATGTTGAGCATCTCCCCGCCGAGCTCCGCGGACTTCTCCCACGACTCGACCGTGGCGTCGAACCACCTGCGCCACAGCTCCTGCGGGTCGGGAATTTCCCCACCGCCCATCGCGGGCTGGCCCGCGACCTGGCGACGCATGCCTTCGGCTCCGTCGTACCACTGCCTGTACAGGGCGTAAGGATCCGCGTAGCCCCCGCCGGCGCCTTGCAGCACGTCGGCCCACACCTTGGTGCCGGCCTCGAACCATCGTCTCCACAGCTCCGCGGGGTCCATGCCGGCCCCGAGCCTCCTCTCATCCGTCAAGCCACATCCCTCCAAATCTCACTGGTAGCCGCGCTCTCGCGCCATCTTTAGCGCAGATTATACTTGAAAAGCGAAGGTATATGTTGTCCACACATACCGGCCCGGCGCGGGGGTTGCCGCTGGTCCGGGCCGGACGTATATTGGCCCGAGGAGGCGCGGTTCGGGGAACGCTTTCGAGGGAGAGGTGTGCATGGACATGCAAGGGAACGACGGCAACGAGACTATCTTCACGATGGAGGCTACGCCCCTCAAGTACGGTCCCGGCGCGGCAGAGGAGGTAGGCTGGGAGGTCAAGCGCCTCGGGGTGGGGAGGGTGATGCTCGTCTCCGACCCCGGCGTGGTCTCAGCCGGCATAACCCCCCGGATCCAGGAGCTCATCGAGGCCGAGGGGATAGAGGTCGAGGTCTGGGACAGGGCGCGGGTGGAGCCGACCGACGACTCCTTGCAAGCCGCGGCGGACTTCGCCTCCGAAGGCGGCTTCGAGGGCTTCGTGGCGGTCGGCGGGGGAACGAGCATAGACACGGCGAAGGTCAGCGACCTCATCGCGACGCACGGCGGCGAGATCATGGACTACGTCAACGCCCCCGTGGGCGGCGGCAAGAAACCCCCTTCGCCCCTCAAGCCCCTGCTCGCGGTCCCGACGACGGCAGGGACCGGCGCCGAGGCGACGACGGTCGCCATCCTGGACGTCCCAGAACAGAGGGTGAAGACCGGGATCTCGCACTCGTTCCTGCGCTGCGACCGCGGCGTCGTGGACCCGCTGCTGACGGTGACGATGCCGCCCGAGGTGACCTCCTCGTGCGGGCTCGACGTGGTATGCCACGCCGCCGAGTCCTACATCTCCAAGCCCTACGACGCGCGTCCCAAGCCGGAGAGCCCGGACGACAGGCCGCCATACCAGGGGGCGAACCCGGTAGCGGACATCTGGTCGGCGAAGGCGCTAGAGTACGGCGGCAAGTACCTCAGGCGCGCCGTGAAGAACGGCGAAGACGTCGAAGCGCGCGGCGCCATGATGCTCGGGGCCTCGCTCGCGGGGATAGGCTTCGGCTCGGCGGGGGTCCACATCCCGCACGCCTGCGCCTACCCCATAGCCGGCCTCAAGCACGAGTGGCAACCCCCCGGCTACCCTGAAGATCACCCCTTCGTCCCGCACGGCTGGTCCGTCATCGTGACCGCGCCGGCCGCCTTCAGGTTTACCTACGAGGCCGACCCGGAGCGCCACCGGCGCGTCGCCGAGCTGCTCTCGGGCGAGACTGTAGAGAAATCCGACGAGAACACGCTGCCTGAGATAATCATCCAGCTCATGAAGGACGTTGGCGCCCCGCGCGGGGTGCGCGAGCTAGGCTACACCGAAGACGACATCGACGACCTGGTAGACGGGGCGATGAAGCAGCAGCGCCTCCTCGTCGGGGCGCCGCGCGAGGTGAGCGAGGAGGACCTGGCGAACATCATCCGCGAGTCCATGGAGAACTGGTAGGAGGCGCGTTGGAAGATCGGGGCTCATACGAGGGATGGCCGCGCGCCGCCGCGGTGATCGGGGGCGGCACGATGGGGCTGGGCGTGGCCGAGTGCTTCGCCGCTGCCGGTGTGGGCGTGCGCCTGACGGATGCGACGCCGGATCTGACCCGGAAGGCGAAAGAGCGACTGGTGGAGCGAGCCCGGGGTCACGCGGAGGCTGGCCTCCTGGCGCAGGAGGCTGTCGCGCGGGTCGAGGCGGTCGAGACGGCCGACGGCGCCTCCGAGACGGTCCGGGACGCGGCACTCGTCTTCGAGGCGGTGCCCGAGGACCTGGAGCTGAAGGAGGACATCCTGGGAGCCTGCTCCGAGGCTGCCCCTACAGAGGCCGTCATCGTCTCCAACACCTCGTCTCTACCGATAGAACGACTGGCGGGCTTCGTTAGGCGGCCGGAGCACTTTCTCGGGATGCACTGGTTCAACCCCCCGGAGTGGACGCCCGGCGTAGAGGTCATCCCCGCAAGCGCGACGGACCCGCAGGTGGTGGAGCGGGTCATGGGGTTCCTGCGCGGGATCGGGAAGCGGCCAGCGGTGGTGGGCGACGGACCAGGCTTCGTGGCGAACCGTATCCAGATGGCGCTATTTTTCGAGGCGCTGAGGTGCGTCGAAGAGGGGCTGGCTTCGCCGCAAGAAGTGGACGAGGTTGTGAGGAGTTGCTTCGGCTTCCGGCTGCCGTTCTTCGGGCCGTTCCAGATCGCCGACATGGCCGGGCTCGATGTCTACGTCAGCGTTTTCAAGACCCTCGAAGAGGGGCTGGGCGAGAGGTTCAGAGCGCCGGAGGCGCTGCGCGAACTCGTGGAGCGGGGCCGCACGGGCACGAAGAGCGGCGCGGGATTCCTGGAGTACTCGGACGAGGAGCGGGAGCAGCTCCTTCTGGAGCGCGACCGCCGCTACGCCGCGCTGAACGAGCTGCTCGAGCGGCTGCCACCCGTGGAGGCGGGCAGGGAAGGAGAGGGGTCATAAGCGGTTCAGGCGACCTGGTCGGTAGTGTCGGGGGCCGATGAGCCTGTCGTTCCGGCTCGACGCGAAGGTCGCGCTCGTTACCGGTGCGAGTCGCGGCCTGGGCGCCGGGATCTCCGACGCACTCAAGCAGGCCGGCGCGACGGTTGTGGGCACGAGCCGCGAGTGGGGTTCCGCCGAGCAGGTGGCAGGGCGGCTGGGTTCCGTGCCGGTCGCGATAGACGTCTCCAACGTCGCCTCGGTGCGAGCGGGAGTAGACCGCGTCGCCTCCGAGTACGGACGGCTCGACATCCTGGTCAACAACGCCGGACTGAACGTTCCGCAGGGAGTGCTCGACGTCGATGAGGCGAGCTGGGACGCGGTCCTGGACACGAACCTCAAGGGCACCTTCTTCTGCGCGCAGGCCGCCGCTAGGCACATGGTGGACCGCGGGGAGGGCGGTCGGATCATCAACGTCGCCTCGCAGGCGGGAGTCGTGGGGATCGAGGAGCGCTCGGCCTACGGCGCCAGCAAGGCTGGAGTGGTTCTTCTGACGAAGGTGCTGGCGATCGAGCTCGCCCAGCACGCTATCACCGTGAACTCGGTCGCGCCCACGTTCATCGCCACGGAGCTGACGCGCACCACGCTGGAGAACCCTGCCTGGCGCGAGCGCGTCCTCTCGCGCATCCCGCTGGGTCGGGTCGGCGAGCCCGAGGATGTCGCTGCGGCTACCGTTTATCTCGCCAGCCCGGCGGCCGCCCTGGTGACCGGGCACACGCTCATGGTCGATGGGGGATGGACCGCCTGGTGACCGTCACACCGGCAATCGTCCCCTTCTCCGGCCCTGATCGAGGCCCCTACTGACACGAGCGCCGCTCTACTGAGCCGGCGAAGACTACTTCGGCTCAACCGACGGCTCGTCGTGTTCGTTCCTTAGGGCTTCGAGAGGCTGTGTACATCGCGGCAAAAATGGGCAAAGAGTCCCGCAAGGGATGGAGAGAAAGCTCAAAGGGGTGAGAAGCGGTGGAGTACCTGAAGAAGGCGCGTCCCCAGGAAGAAGCGGTCACCCAGCAGATACGGGACACCGTGAGCGAGATCCTCTCGGCGGTGCAGAAGGAGGGCGTCGCCGCCGTGAGACGCTACTCGGAGCGGCTCGACGGTTGGAACCCTGAGTCCTTCGTAGTCTCCGAGGAGGAGATAAGGCGAGCCGAGGAATCGGTCGACGACGAGCTCAAGGAGCACATCCGCTTCGCCCAGGAGCAGGTCGAGAACTTCGCCAGGCTCCAGAAGGATACGCTCGTCGACTTCGAGAAAGAGACCCTGCCCGGCGTAGTCCTCGGCCAGAAGCAGATCCCGGTGAACGCGGTGGGCTCCTACACGCCGTCGGGGATGTACCCCATGTTCGGCTCTTCGATCATGACCGTCGCCGTGGCCAAGGTGGCGGGTGTGAAGAGAATCGTCGCCATCGCCGCGCCGCGCAAAGGGGAAGACGGTAAGCCGTACGGCGTCTACGAACCGATGCTCTACACGATGGCCAGTTGCGGGGCCGACCAGATACTGTGCGTCGGCGGGGTGCAGGCCCTGGCCGCGGTCTCGTTCGGCATGGAGGAGGTGGAGCCGGTCGACATGATCGTCGGAGCCGGCAACGCCTACGTCGCCGAAGCCAAGCGACAGCTTTTCGGGCAGGTAGGCTTAGACCTCCTGGCAGGGCCCACCGAGATCGCGATCATCGCCGACGATACGGCCGATCCCCACCTCCTGGCCGCCGACCTACTGGGGCAGGCCGAGCACGGCCCCGCCACCCCGGCGGTCCTGATCACCACGTCGCGTGAGGTGGGCGAGGAGACTATAAGGGAAGTGGACCGCTGGCTTGAAGGAGAGTGGCCGACCAAGGAGATGGCCGGGGAGGCCTGGCGGAACCGCGGGGAGGTTATTCTCTGCGAGAGCGATGAAGAGATGGTGAAGGTTTCGGACGATGTGGCGACCGAGCACCTGGAAGTGCAGACCAGAGACCCGGACTGGTTCCTCGAACGCCTCACGAACTATGGTTCGCTCTTCCTCGGGGAGCACTCGACGGTCGCCTACTCCGACAAGGCCATAGGAACCAACCACGTCCTGCCCACCAACCGCGCCGCCCGCTACACCGGCGGGCTATGGGTCGGGAAGTTCACCAAGACCGTTACCTACCAGAAGGTCACGGCGGAAGGCACCGAGCAGGTCGCGCCTGCGGCGGCGGCCATCGCGGACGGGGAGTTCATGTTCGGTCATGCCCTCACCTGCCGCATAAGACAGGAGAGGATCAGGCAGAGGACTGGAGCGAAGTAAGGACGGGCGAGAACCGGCAGAGCCTGCAGGAACTGGGGAATCTATGGTAGAAGCCAGCGTACTCGTCGTCGGCGCAGGCGCCATCGGCGGCGTAACGGCGGCGAAGATGGCGGGGGAGGTGGAGCGCGTCGCCGTCCTCGACGCGAACGAGGAACACGTCGAGCGAATGCGCGCAGACGGTCTCGTCATAGACGAGCTGGGAGAGGAGCGCCGGGTGCGCCTGGAGGCTTACGCCGATCCCGCACAGCTCGACGGCCCCTTCGACTTCGCCCTCGTGACGCTCAAGGCGCCGCACCTGGACAGCGCTCTGGGTCCGCTACGCGACCTCGGGGTAGTGGACGCCTTCGTCTCTTTAGGCAACGGTCTCGTGCAGGAGCGAGTGGCCGGCATCGTGGGAGGAGAACGTCTCATCTGGGGCACCGTGGAGTGGGGGGCGACCAACCTCGGCCCAGGCCACCTCGCCCAGACCACGCACGGCCCCTTCATCATCGGGGAGCCGGACGGGGGCGTGAAGGACCGCACCCGGCTTCTCGCGAGCGCTCTCGGGGTGGTGGAAGAGGCGCACCTCACGCGGAACATCCGCGGGCAGGTCTGGTCCAAGCTTCTGGTCAACAGCGCCTTCTCCGGCCTCGGCGCTATCTCCGGCCTCCTTTACAGGGAGGTGGTTGGTGACCCGGACGGCCGCGAGGCCGCCCTCGCCGTGTGGCGCGAGGGCTACGACGTCGGGATGGCGCAGAACTTGGAGCTCGACGACGTGCTCGGCGTCCCGGCCGGGTCGCTCGTGGTCCGCGGTCCCGAGGACCGGCAACGCGCGGATGAGGCGCTCGAGGTGGCCATGCGGCAGGCGGGGGCAACCAAGGCCTCGATGCTCCAGGACCTGGAGCGTGGGCTCAAGACCGAGGTGGACGTCATAAACGGCGCCGTGGTCGAGAAGGGCCGGGAGTACGGCGTACAGACGCCCCTGAACGCCCGCGTCGTCGAGCTCATGCACGCGATGGAGCGGGGAGAGCGGCGTCCTGGCCGCGACGTCTTCAAGGAGCTGCGTGGGTAGGGGCAGTTAGCGAACCGCCCCTACCCGCCGGGGGAGAGGCGCACCGGCTCTCGAGACTGCGCGTCTGGCCCTCTGGCCGCTCTCCGGATCTGAGCTCGACGCCGTGCACCGCATCTCTAACGACCCCCTGGTGCGGTGCTACCTGTGGGACGACCAGCCGGTCTCGAAGGCCGCCGTGGAGGGTGTTATCTCCCGCAGCCTCAAGACCTTCGCCGCGGAAGGTTTCGGCCTGTTCGGGGTGCGGTTGCGAGACGGCGACGGCGAGCTCATCGGCTACTGCGGCCTCCTCCATCTCGGCGTCACCGGGAGGGTCGAGCTTCTCTACGCGCTCCTGCCGGGTTGGTGGGGCAGGGGGCTGGCCACCGAGGCGGCCAGAGCCTGCCTGCGGTTCGCCTTCGAGGAGGTGGGCCTGGAGCGCGTCGTGGCCGGTGCCGACCCCCCGAACACCGCCTCGCTGCGGGTGCTCGAGAAGCTCGGGATGAGGCCCATCGGGGAGCTTCTCCCGGGGGTGCCGTACTTCGAGCTGACCCGCGAAGACTTTAGCGTCTCGGGGTGAAGTACGGCGAACCTCTGTTCGTCAGAACGCGACGGCGGCCCTGCCCTTGAGGCCGAAGGCCTCACGCGCCTCGTCGGGGGTGGCTGGCTCGCGGTCGAAGTGGTCGGCTAGCGAGACGGCCTTCTCGACGAGCTCGGCGTTCGACTCCGCCCGCTTGTCGCGGCGGACGCGGAGGTTGTCCTCGAGGCCAACCCGGATGTGGCCACCGAGCATCAGGCACATCGCGGCGAGGTGGTACTCGGCCGGGTAGCCGACGCCCGCGGCCGAGAAGGTAAAGTCCTCGCCGAAGAGGTCGAGAGCCGTGCGGCGCATGTGCATGAACTGCTCGATGGGGGCGGCGTTCGCGCCCATGACGCCGAGGACGAACTGGATGTGGATCGGGGTGTCGAGCAGGCCTTTGCCCAGCAGGTACCTGATGTTGTAGAGGTGGCCCACGTCGTAGGCTTCGAGCTCAGGCTTGGTCTCGGACTCGCGGACCATCTCGCAGATCCTCTCCATGTCCGCGAACGTGTTACGGAAGACGTAGTCGCGGGTGCCCTCCAGGTAGTCTATCTCCCACTCCTCATAGTCCCCGCCGCGCTCGGCGATGGGGAAGAGGCCGAAGTTGAAGCTGCCGGTGTTGAAGGTCGCCATCTCGGGCCTCAGCTCGGGCAGAACCGCGGCCCTCTCTTCGAGCGTCATGCCTTTGCCGCCACCCGTGGTGGGCTGCACGATCACGGCGCAGCGCTCCTTGATGCCCGAGACGACCTCGCGGAAGAGCTCCAGAGAAGAGCTCGGCTTGCCGGTCTCCGGCTCTCGCACGTGGAGGTGCACTATGGCCGCGCCCGCCTCGTGAGCGCCGACGGCTGAGTCGATTATCTCCTCCGGGGTGATCGGGATCGCCGGGCTCTGCCCCGGCACCGTCATGCCGCCGGTTATCGCCGCGCTGATGATGACCTTCTCCAAGAGATGCCCCTTCCGTCGCACGAATCCCCACTGCCAATGTTAGAGACCCGGCGCCGCCGCCGCAAACGGCTCTGGTAAGCTGGTGAGGCTTTGAGCCTTCGCGCCAGGGAGCGCCGATGTGACGCCTTCGCTAGTAGAGAACTTCCGGATGCTCGCGAGGTACAACACCCTCGCCAACAGGCGTCTCTACGAGGCCTGCGCCCGCCTCTCCAGCGCCGAGCGGAAGAAGGCGCGTCTGGCCTTCTTCGGCAGCATCCACCGCACGCTCAACCACATCATGGTCGGCGACCGCATCTGGCTCGCGCGCTTCGAGGGAGAGGAGGTGCCGTCCACGGACCTCGACGCCACTCTTTACACAGATTTCGGCGAGCTGTGCGAGGCGCGCCGGGCCGAGGACGCCCGCATCGAAGCCTTCGCCTCCGGCCTGGACGAGCGGTTCCTTGAAGGGGAGATCCGGTACACGAACAACGAGGGCACCTTCCACTCGGATCCCGTGTATCTCCTGGTGGCGCACCTCTTCAACCATCAGACGCACCACCGGGGCCAGGTCCACGACATGCTGACCCAGACGGACGTGCCCCCGCCGGCCCTGGACCTGCACCGGGTCCTGCGTCCGAACCCCGAAAGAAACACGCCTTGACCGACGCGCGTACCGCCGCTGACCTCCTAGCCTTTCTCCGCTCTCTGAGGGCCGTGCGCAGCTTCCGCCCCGATCCGGTACCTCGGGGAGTCGTGCACGACGTTCTCGAGGTGGCGCGCTGGTCGGGGAGCGCCTCCAACCGCCAGCCGTGGGAGCTGGTGGTAGTCCGGGACCGGGAGACGCTCGGCGCCCTGGCGCAGGTAGAGGGCTACGCGGCCCACCTGAGAGATGCTCCCTTGGGCATCGTGCTCGTCATGGCGGGCGAGCGGGCCACGCAGGAGACCTACGACGAGGGACGCCTCGCCGAAAGAGTAATGCTCGCCGCCTGGGCGCACGGGGTGGGCTCCTCGATAGGCTGGTTCGTAGGCGACGGCCGCGCGGCGGCGAAGGAGATCCTGGGCATCCCCGAGAGCCGCACCGTGCGGACCGCGATCTCTTTAGGCTACCCCGACGAAGGGACCCGGCGCAGGCGAGCCGGGCCGGCGCGCAAGCCCATCTCCGAGATCCTGCACCGGGAGCGCTACGGCCGAAAGGCTACCAGCCCCCCTGACCGGGCCCCGTAGGGCACCGGCAGCACACCGGACCGGCTCAGCCCGCAGACAGAATCCCCTGAAGCCTGAAACCTGTTACCTGAAGCCTAAGCTCCACCCAGGTCGAGCGGGTCGGGGTAGCCGAAGTGGTCGAAGGTGGCGCGGCGGGTCTCGTCGTCCGGCACGTCGTCCGAGTCGTACTCCGGCGAGCCAGTGACCTTGTCTCTGGCCGTCTCCAGCTTCACCCCGTCTTCGTCCACGTTCGTCACCGCGTGGACCGGGATCAGGAAGCTCCCCTCGTCGCCTGCGACCTTGATCAGGTGCACCGTGGACGCGTCTTCCCACACGTAGAGCTCATCGACAGTGCCGACCTCGTCGCCGTTCTTGTCGAGCACGCTGCTGCCTTCGGCCTCCTGCCAGTGCTCGTCTACCTCGCCCTCGAAGTCTTCGAGCTTGACGAGGTTCGCTCCATCTTCTGCCATGGTCCCTATCCCCCTTTGCCTCGGTACGTCCATTGACCCTTATTCCTGCGCGCGGCTGAGGCTAAACGCCGGTTCGCCCCTTCTCCGGTGAGGCTTTAACATACCGGGGGTGGAGGAGTATCTGATCACGGCGGTCGACTACCTGCGGCTGGTGGTCGAGGCGATAGGCGCGGCGGTCGTCGGGTTCGGCGTCATCGCGACGGCTGTCAGGTTCGTGCTCACCCTGGTGGGGATAAGGGACTACTCGAATACCGAGATTCGGCTGTTCCTCGGCCGCTACCTGACGCTGGGGCTCGAGTTCCAGATCGGGGCGGACATACTGAGCACGGCGGTCGCCCCCAGCTTCGACGACGTGCTCCTGCTCGGGGCCATAGTCGTGATCCGGACCGTCCTCAACTACTTCCTCTCCAAGGAGCTGGAGCGCGAACGCGAGCAGATCGCGCCCGGTACCGAACGCGACGCCCCAAGGGTCTAGGGCCAGGGTGGAGACCTACTACGCCGCGCTGGAGGCCCTGAGGGTAACCTCGCTGCTCGCGGGCAGCCTGGTGATCTTCCTCGGGATCCTGCGGGCGACGCCTGAGGCCATCGGCGCCGGCGGCAGGAGCAGGGTCGCCCGGCGGATAGGGGAGCACGCGTCCCTCGGCCTCGAGTTCTTCGTCGCGGCCACCGTCCTCAACCTGATCCTCAACCCCACGTGGGTCGCGGTGGCGGTCACGGCCTTCACGATCGCGATCCGCCAGCTCCTGACGCTCTCCTTGAGGAGCGTCGCGCGGGTGGGCTAGCGTCCCCTGGCAAGAGCTGCGGGGGGTGCCCCCCGGACCCTATCCGCTCCTACCCGGAGACGAGCGCCACCCTGAGCTCGTTGACGTTGGTCCCGGTCGGGCCGGTGACGAGCAGGGCTCCGCCGGCCTCGAGCGCCGCGTGCGCGTCGTTGTCCGCCAGCGCGTCTTCCGGGTCGATCCCACCGTCGCGGATGGCGTCGGCCGTCGCGCCCGTCGCCAGCCCTCCGGCGGCGTCGGTCGGGCCGTCGTTGCCGTCGGTGTCCGCGGCGAGCGCGGCCCAGCCGCCGACCCCGTCGAGCTCCACGGCGAGGGCGAGGGCGAACTCCTGGTTGGGGCCGCCCATGCCGCTCCCCCGGACCGTCACGGTGGCCTCGCCGCCGGAGACGACGGCGCAGGGCGCGGGCAGGGGGTTGCCGCTCTCGAGGACCTCCCGGATCACCGCCGCGTACACCGAGGCTATCCCGCGGGCGTCCCCCGTGACGGTGGTGGAGAGCAACATCGGTTCGTACCCGAGCTCGCGGGCCTTCTCCGATGCGGCCTCCGCCGCGTGCCGCCCGCTACCGCAGAGTACGTTGGCTACCCTCTCGAAGAGGGCATCGCCGGGCTTCGGGGTCTCGGCGGCGTCTCTCAGGTGCTGGGCTATGCTCTCTGGCGGTTCTATCCCGTAGCGCTCGAGCACCCGCCGCGTCTCCTCTAGGGTAGTGGGGTCGGGGGCGGTGAGGCCGCTGGCGATAGCCGAGGGGTCGTCGCCGACGACGTCGGAGAGGAGGAGGGCGAGGGTGGGGGCGGGGGCGGCGAGGCTCGCCAGGCCGCCACCCTTGAGTACCGAGACGTGCTTGCGGACGGTGTTGATCTCGCCTATGTGCGCCCCGCTCCTGAGGAGAGCTCCCGTGAGTTCTTTCAGATCCGCGAGGCCTATGGGCGGGGCGGGGTCGGCCAGGAGCGCCGAGGCGCCGCCAGAGATGAGGGCGAGCAACAGGTCCCCCTCTCCAAGCGAGCGCGCGAGCTCCTCGGCCCTGCGCGCGGCCTCCACGCCCCTCTCGTCCGGCTCGGGGTGGGCGGCGAAGAGGACCTCCAGCTTCTCCGAGGAGGCCTCGTTGCCGTGCCTGGTTACGATGAGCCCGCCCGAGAGGCGCTCGCCGAGCAGCTCTTCGGCGGCGCGGGCCATAGCGCCGGCCGCCTTGCCGGCCGCGAGCACGAAGACCCTGTCCGCCTCGAACCGCTCGTCCCCGGTCGCGACGACGCCCCCTTCGAGCCGCACG
>DATACV010000028.1:0-3169 GCA_036258875.1 Rubrobacteraceae bacterium | reverse complement strand
TCGATCGCCGCGATGATCTCGGGGGTGTCCCAACGGCCGTTCCCGTAGAAGATCTCGTCGAGCCCCTCCCTACCCAGGACGTTGCTGGCCCCGATGCTGAAGATGTGGCCGGCGGGCCACTGTTCCTGATCACCGAACGCGAACGGGATGATGTCCTGCCCTTTGAGGTCGTCGGCGATCTGCCTGAGCTCGTCCACGGTCTGCGGCGGCTCGGGCACGAGGCTCTTGTTGTAGTAGACGACTATCTCCTCGACCTGCACCGGGACCCCGAAGGTCGTACCGTTGTAGGTAGCCCGCTGCTTCGCCCAATCGTAGATGTCCCAGCCTCTGTCTTTGTAGGCGTCTTCCAGGGAGCGCAGGAGTCCCGCGTCGGCCAGGACGCCTCCGAAACCGGGACCCGTATCGTAGGTGAAGACGTCGGGCGGATTGTCGGACTGCAGCCTGGTCTGTATGACATCGCGCAGGCTCTCCGTCGGTATCGCCTCACGCTCCAGCATGTACTTCGGGTGTTGCTCCTGGAACCTATCGACCTGTATCTCTATCTGCGCCTTTTCCTGGGCGGTTGTCTCCGCGGTGCCGGTAAAGAACCTGATGACCTCGCCCCCACCCTGCTGGCCGCCACCGCCGCATCCGGCTATCCCCAGTAACGTCGCCCCCGCGAGCCCCGCGCCGCCGAGCTTGAGGAATTCCCCTCGGCTGAGTCCTCTCGTCCTCCTCACCATCCTTCTTCCTTTCCCCTTAGCCTTCCGCTCCTACGAAGTCTCTCTCGTCTCCGCTAACCGACGCTCGACGTCTGCAGCACCCCCTCCGCCGCCAGGACACTGGCCCCCGTAACACCGGCCACCCCTTCGAGCTCGCTCAGGACTATCGGCAGGTTGCGCGTCGCGAGCGGCAAAGAGCGCCGGTAGACGGTGCTCCGGATCTCCGCCAGCAGCGAGTGCCCTATGTTCGCCACGCCGCCCCCGATGACGATCAACGAAGGGTTGAGCGTGCTCACCAGCGTGGCCAACACCCCTCCTACGAGCCGCCCCGACTCCCTTATGATCTCGAGCGCCCGGTAGTCCCCCAGAGACGCCGCCTCCCCGACGTCCCTCGCGCTGAGCTCGCCCTTCTCCGCCAGCACCTCGGACAGGATCGGGGAGATCCCCTCCCTCGCGCAGCGCTCGGCCTTGCGTACGATGGCGGGCGCGGCGGCCATCGCCTCCAGGCAGCCCCTGTTGCCGCAGGTGCACGCAGGCCCGTCCGGGTCGGCGCAGATGTGCCCTATGTCGCCGGCGCAGCCCTGGATCCCGCGGTACAACCGCCCGTCCGCGATGATGCCGCCCCCGATCCCGGTCCCTATCTTGACGAAGAGCAAATTGTCCACGCCCCGCCCCACCCCACCCCAGTGCTCTCCGAGCGCCATGACGTTCACGTCGTTGTCCACGAAGACGGGCGCGGCGTACTCGCCCGCGAACGCCTCCCTTATGGGGAAGCGGTCCCAGCCGGGCATGATCGGGGGGCTCCTCAACAGCCCCGACGCCTGCTCCACGGGCCCCGGCACCCCCACGCCTATGGCCCGCACGTCGTGCCGGTCAGCGCCCTGCTCCCCGAGGAGCTCCGTAAGCAGATCCTGGACCCGACCGAGTACCGCCTTGGGTCCCTCCCTGACATCGGCGGGCTCTCCCCTGTGGCCAACGAGCTCGCTACCCAGGGTGGCCAGGGCCACGTCGATGGAGGTCGCGCCGACGTCGACAGCGGCTATGAGGCCCGCCGAGCGCGGGATGCTCAACAACGACGAGCGGCGACCGCCCTCCGACTCCGCGAGGCCGTCCTCCACGAGCAACCCCGCCTCGAGCAAACGTCCCACCTCCAGCGAGACCTTGCTGCGGCTCACGCCCAGAACGCCCGTCAACTCAGAGCGCGCCACAGACCGGTCCACAGCCCGCACGTGGCGCATGATCTCAGCCTGTACCCGGTCCTCGATCAGCGGGTAGCCTCGACCCGCCCGAGTCATCCCGTCCTCTTTCCTCACACCGCCATTCTAGCCAGACTTCTTCCGCGATGTCAACGACTTTTGCCAACTATTGTTATAAGTCGAGAGGCGCGGTGCGAGAGTCAGCTTCAAAGTTTTACGAGCAGCGCCCACCCCTGATCGGACAGGAAGGCGCAGTGGTTGGGCGGAGGAGGACGCCCCTTGCCGGCCCTACGAAGCCACCTCTTGCAGCTGACGCTCGAGGTCTTTGATCTCGTCCCTCAGCTTGGCGGCGTACTCGAACTTGAGCTCCTCGGCGGCCTCGAGCATCTCGGCCTGGAGGTCTGCTATCAGGGTCCGAAGCTCGTCGGCGTCTTGCGGAGCGTCGCGGGCGGCCTTCTGGCGCTGGGTCTTGTACAGGCCCTTCGCTTCGGCGGCGATCAGGATGTCGGAGACGCCCTTCACGATGGTGCGCGGCTCTATGCCGTTCTGCTCGTTGTAGGCGACCTGGATCTCACGCCTGCGGTTCGTCTCCCCTATAGCGACCCGCATCGCGTCGGTCTCTTTGTCGGCGTACATGATGACCCGGCCGTTGACGTTGCGCGCGGCGCGGCCGATGGTCTGTATGAGCGCCCGCTCCCCGCGCAGGAAGCCCTCCTTGTCCGCGTCGAGGATGGCGACCAGGGTTACCTCGGGGAGGTCGAGGCCCTCGCGCAGCAGGTTTATGCCGACCAGCACGTCGAACTCGCCGGTCCGGAGGCCGCGGATGATCTGGATGCGGTCGAGCGTCTCGATGTTGGCGTGCATGTAACGCGCCTTGACGCCGTGCTCCAGGAGGTAATCGGTGAGGTCCTCGGCCATCCTTATCGTGAGCGTGGTGATGAGGACCCGCTCGTCTCTCTCGGTGCGTTTGGCGACCTCGTTCAACAGATCGTCGATCTGGTTCGTGGTAGGCCGGACCTCCACCTGTGGGTCCACGAGGCCTGTGGGGCGGATGATCTGCTCCACTATCTGCTCGGAGTTCTCGAGCTCGTAGGGTCCCGGCGTCGCCGAGACGAAGACCATCTGGTTGGACTTGAGCAGGAACTCGTCCCACATGAGCGGCCTGTTGTCCAGCGCCGAAGGGAGCCGGAAGCCGAACTCGACGAGGGTCGTCTTCCGGGAGCGGTCGCCGTTGTACATCCCGCGCACCTGCGGCAGCGTGATGTGCGACTC
>DATACV010000027.1:0-5970 GCA_036258875.1 Rubrobacteraceae bacterium | reverse complement strand
AGCGGCCCCGGACGAATCTGTCGCGCTGCTGATGGAGGGAGTGCTCAAGGACGCCGGCATCCCGTCGCTGATCCAACGCGCCGCCGGCTTCGATGCGCCGGACTTCCTGGCTGCCGGTCCCAGGGACCTGCTGGTGCCGGGAGCATTCGTGGAAGAAGCCAGGCAGGTCCTCTCGGACACCACGGGGCTCGGGTCGTACGCGCCGTAGCGGTGCCGCGGCGTCCTACCGACTTCCAGGGACCCGATACATGCGAACCTCGGAGAGGTCGCCAAATTAGGAAGGCGGGTGAATAATCCTGCGGTTGCTATATGGCGGTGAACAGCCCGCGCTCATGGGGTAGACCGGCGTGGCGAGCGCACACGTGCCCGGTAGCCAAGGGTCTCCCACACCGCGAGACCGACGACGATCAAGCCCGCTGCGCCGCTGAGCGCGAGCGCTGGCCCTCATACCTCTCCCTCCGACCTCGTCTACTCCTCTTGCTTTACGAGTCCTGCCTTCGACAAAGCGGGCGTCGCGCCACGCCGCCTACGTTGGCTCCTCCTTCTCCTCGACCGTCGTCTCTCGCCAAGCAAAGAGGAGCTCGCCTCTTGCTGGGCGCGGCGACTGTGCGAAATCGCAACCGAAGAGCTCGTGCATCCCCCTTCTAAACCAGGAGTCGAAAGAGGTCTCCGACGCAGCAAGCTCAGAGACCAACTCTCGTAGCGCCCGCTCCAGATCTTCGGCTTCCAGAAAAACGACCGCTGCCCCTCCACCGGAAGGCTTCGGTGCAAACCACACGGTCTCTGCAAAGATGCCGAGACGTCGCCTCGATTTCGCGTACTCTTCAAAGCGAGAACCCGAAAGTTCCTGCAAGAAGCGCCGCCAGGGTTCTTCCTGATCCGCCGAGACCAGCCAGACGAACAGCGAAGCCCTACCAATAGCACGCGTACTATCGCCTGACATCTCCATTCTCCTTCGCCTTGTGTGTACGTTCCTGCGTATGCTGTTCCGAAGCTCTAGGCTCGTCTCTCCCGTACTCGAACCGGAAGAAGCACGCGGCTTTCCTCGAAGCTTGAGTCTGTCTATGCATGTTCTTTCGTGCGCAAGGTGAGGTCCGCCTGTCCACGGCCGGCGCAGCTTCGGCGGTCCGGGGGTTCTTGCCGACCCTCACGCAGGGCGCGTCCACCGATTGCACGATTCCATCTCTTTGGCCGCGTCTCACGACGGGCGTCCCGGCACCGCCTGCGCGGCCGGGTCTCCGAGCTCTCGTTCGAAGCCCCGACGCCAGCTAGGCCACGCCGGGATCCACCCGAGCGTCGCCTTTGCGCGAGCGTTGCTCGCTCCCGGCAGCCTTGTGCCGTAGTGGACGAGTTCTGGTCCGGCCGTTTCGTGAACAAGCGAGGTCGGCTTCTGCGGCGGCGGATCGGCGCCGAGCACGCGGGCGGCGTGCGGCAGCCACTCGGCCATGGGTGCCGGCTCGTCATCGCAGATATTCAAGACGCCCTGCCCCCGCTCGAGCGCGGCCATGGTGGCCGCCACCGCGTCGTCAACGTGAACCCAGGACCAGCGTCCCTGGCCGTCCCCCACGATCGGGATGCGCCCTTCGGCTATCTCGCGGGCCGAAGTGCCGTCGCGGTGGTACCAGGTGCCCGGACCGTAGAAGAACCCGTAGCGCAGCGACAGGCCGCCGGCACAGCCCACGTCGGTCTCCATCTCGCGCAGTGCCCGGGCATTCACCCCGACGCTCCCCGGGCCATCGACGAACAGCTCGGCATCCTCGTCGTGGACGGGCCGGCCGTCCGGGCGCGTCAAGGACGCGAAGCTCTGGGCGATCATCCGTGCGTCCGGCGCGCCACGCAGCAGCGCCCGAGTGCCTTCGACCCGCAGCCGTGACGTGGCGGCGTGGTCGCTTGCCCCCGCGGTGCCTGCCTGCGGCAGGGCGGTGAGCTGCTGCACGACGGCATCCGGGCGCGCGTGGCGGGCGGCCGTGGCCAGCGCGTCGGCGTCGAGCGCGTCGACGATAACGGGCTCGACTCCCTGCGTCCGTAGATCCGCCGCCCGGTCTTTGCGCCGGGTCGTGCCCACCACGTCGTGGCCAGCCTCGAGCAACCGGGCGACGAGCGGTCGGCCGACCGCTCCGGTCGCGCCGGCAACGAATACCTTCATTCGCGCACTTCCCCCCGACGACGCGGGACGGCTATGAGGTCGGTGCCTTCAGTCTCGCCGTCCCTGGCGCCCCTCTCGGGGCCCAGGATGGCCATGCGGGCCTCGGGCGCTCCGGCATCCCCGGGCCCAGGGGGTCCACTTCTTCTCGCCATGATTAGATTCATGAAGCTTTCCCGAGGGAGCGAAACGAGCCCAACCGTCCCCTCGACTACCATCTCCGGCGACGGGTCGAGGGCCACTTTCTTTACGCCCGCGCAGGGGCCAGAGAGCACCGAGACCAGATCCCCAGCACCGCTCTCCCTTGCCCGCCATCCGCCAGTCACGCCTCCAAACCGGAGGATCATGTCGGCCTCCTCCTCAGAGCTAAAGACCGGCAACGTCTCCTGCTCATCGCTCGCGCGGATGGTGAGCGCCTCTAGCCTGCTATTCCGTTTCTCGGCGATCAGCCAGTAGGAGACCGGACCCGGTGGTTGCCGTGGTGTGCGCTCGGCCGTCCGCCTCGGCTGATTCTTCCCCATCTGTGGGGTCACAGGGTCTCACTGCTCCTTTCTGCTCCTTCCCCGGTTCGTTTTCGGTACTTCGGGCTCTCGAGCAATCCATGCCTTTCGAGGTTGCGTGACTTGCTATAAGCCGCGAGACCTGTTGCCTACTATCTCGCCAACCATCACCTGTGGCGCCCGGCCTCTAGCCCTCACGAGAAGATCGGACCTCCATCGGGCTCTTGTGTGGATCATCGCGCCTCCCTTGCCTTCGACCACTTCCAGAGACTACTAATGGAGCGTTGCAAGAGCGTTGAAAGAGCTTCACCAGGCACAAATCAGCGCGATCGTCGAAGAGCAGGTGTGGATCCCGAAAGCAGGAGGAATTCGGGAGGCATTCCTGAGATGTTGAGGTCGGTATAGACTCGCTGAGTCACCGGACACAGCTACTGGTTGGTGGACTTGCCCCATCTTGGAAGCAGGGGCGCGTCGCATAGGTTCAACTCGTTCATGATATTGACAGCTTTGCTGCGTTTACACGCGCCTTTGGCCGATGATAGGAGGCGCGTCAACCTGCATATAGTTGCAGGGAGATTGGTGCCTCGATCCAGCGCCCTGGAGCGGAGTCGCCCGAGGAACAATATCCGCCGAATTATTCGGCCGTTTCTGTGATTTCGAGCACAGTTTGTCCGTACGCACAGTATCCTAGACAACCCTTGACCGGTTTCTCGCTTCCCTAGTATTCTCACAATGCGGCCGCTCTAGCCCCGGGAAGTGGCCAAGGCTTAGTACCGGAGAGACGGCGAAGTGTTGGAAGAGAAGCCACTAAGCATAAGACTGCTGGGCCGCCCCGAGGCAAGCCTGTGGGGGCGGGCGCTTCGGTTCGGCACGAAGAAGGCCCTGGCGCTGTTGTGCTACCTGGCGGCCGAGGGGAAGAAGTACCCCAGGGAGGAGCTCGCCGAGCTGTTGTGGCCAAGAAGCGACCGGCGGAGCGCCCGGACGGACCTGCGGAGTATCCTGAGCAGGCTCAGGAAGGCACTCGGGGAGGGTGGCGGTGGCAGCGAAGGGGTTGTCCTGCTCGCCGTCGAGGGCGACCTCTTGGGGGTAGAGCCGGGAGGGGTAGACCTGGATCTCAGGACGCTCGAGGCGGCCGTTTCTCTAGCCCGTAGCGAAACCTCCGAACCCCCGCTGGGGACTTCGTTGAGGGATAGAACCGTGAGCGACACCGTAGAGCATGGGGACCTGCTCGCCCGTCTGGAGGGCGCCCTGGGGATCTACAGGGGCGACTTCATGGCGGGCTTCACGCTAGAGGACGCTCCCGAGTTCGAGCTGTGGCTCGAGGTCGAGCGTCAGAGGTGGCGCTCTCTGTTCGGGGAGTTGTGTGAGGGGGTGTTGCGGTTCCAGGCCGAGGCGGACCGGCTGGAGGAGGCGATCGGGACGGCTCGGCTGTGGACGAAGCACACACCTCTCGAGGAGGATGCCCACCAGCGGCTGATGGATCTCCTGTCCGCCTGGGGCGACGGTGAGGGGGCCCTTCGGGTCTACGAGGACTTCCGGGGTGTCCTGAGAAGAGAGCTAGGCATCGAGCCCTCCTCGCGGCTGGGGGAGCTTGCCGATCGCTTGCGCGAGGAGGTCGAGGAGAGATCTTCTCTGGTCACGGGCCTGGCGCACTTGCCAACCACTTTACTCTCGGCATTCGAGGTCCCTTTCGTAGCACGCCACGAAGAATTCGGCGCGCTCGTCTCCGAGTACGAGGCCTGCGTCTCCGGCCAAGAACCACGCGTCGTCGCGGTGATGGGGGAAGCCGGGATAGGCAAGACGCGTCTGGTCAGGGAATTCCTCGGCTGGGCTAAGAGCCGAGGAGCGGACGTTCTCGAAGGAGCGGCCTCAGAGGGAGCGGTACTGCCTTACGGGCCGCTGGTCGAGGGAATGAGGCCCCGTATGGAACGTGAGAGAGCACCAGAGGATCTCCTTGAGGACGCCTGGCTCTCGGAGCTCAGCAGGCTCTTGCCCGAGCTCAAGGAGCGCTACCCCGACCTTCCTTCGGCGCCCTCCGGCGAAGGGGAGACGGCCAAGGGGGCGCTCTTCGAGGCGATCGCGAGGACGGTGGGGGCTTTAGCCTCCCGCGCCCCGGTGGTCTTGTTCCTGGACGACATGCAGTGGGCCGACGCCGCCACGCTCGAGGTGCTGGACTACGCGGGGAGGCGGTGGGCGGAGCGAGGGGCGCCCGTCCTGGTGCTGATCGCAGGCCGCCCAGAAGAGATAAGGGACGACTCTTCGTTCGGAGGGTGGCTCCCGTCGTTGGTATGGAGGTTGCCCGCAAGAAGCCTGCCCCTCCCTCTGTTGAGGAACGAGGACATCCAGGGGTTGTTGCGGCGCCTGACGAGAGTCGAGGAAGAGCCTGTCGGAAGCCCGGGGGAGCCAGAGGTCTCGAACGAAGCGAGACCCGAGCTGGAGCGCTTCGGGGGATGGCTCGCCGCAGAGACCGGCGGCCAGCCTTTCTACCTTGTCGAGACGCTAAAGGCATTGCTCGAAGAGGGATGGCTCGTGATACGGGCTCATCCTGACGAAGGTCTGCTTCTGGAGGTTGGCCCCACCTTGAGGGTGGGGAGCGAACCGAGCAGCTTGCCTAACAGCGTGCGGGAGGTGGTTAGGGGACGCCTCTCCCGTCTATCACCGGCCGCCTCCGAGCTGTTGGCCGCGGGAGCAGTTCTAGGTAGGAGGTTCGGTTTCGGCGTGCTTCAGGCCGTGGCGGGGCTGGGGGAAACCGAAAGCCTGAGAGGCCTCGACGAGCTGGTCAGGCGCCATCTGCTGTTTGAGGTAGGCGGCGGTCGAGAAGAAGGAAGGTTGCTATACCCCGGGGCCGACTACTCGTTCTCCCACGAGAAGATCAGGCAGGTGACCTACACTGAATGCGGGCATGTGCGGCGGCGGGTGCTGCACCGCAGGGCTTTCGAGGTGCTCGAGGGAAGGGACGCCCCTCCCGCGGAGCTGGCGAGCCACGCGCTGGCGGGTGGTCTCGCGAAAGAGGCCTTCGCGTACACTGTGGCGGCCGGCGACGAAGCCGCGGAGGTTTTTGCCGTAAAGGACGCCATCGGACACTACGAGCGGGCGAGGGACCTTTTGGCTGCGGAAGAACAGCAGCCAGACGGGGCGATCGAGCCGTCGATCCCGGAGATCGAGGACCTCTACACTCAACTGGGCCGGATCTACGAGCTAACCGATAAGTGGGAGAAAGCCGAAGCGGCCTACGAAACGATGCTCGCTTTCGCCCGAGAGGAGGGTGAAGCGAGGCTTGAGGTGATCGCCCTTAACCACCTGGCGGCCTTCCTCTTCCACAAAAAG
>DATACV010000026.1:0-3727 GCA_036258875.1 Rubrobacteraceae bacterium | reverse complement strand
TGCCGAGGAAGTTCAAGATGAGCGTCACCGGATGCCTCGAGGACTGCGCGCAGGCGGAGATCAACGACATCGGGATGCTCCCCGCGCGGCTCGAAGACGGAACAGTCGGCTTCAACCTGCGCGTCGGGGGCGGCCTCTCCGACGGCCCCCGCATGGCCTCGGATATAGACGTCTTCGTGCGACCCGAGGAGGCCGTGGAGATCACACGCGGCGTGGCCCAGGTCTTCGGCGAGCTGGGGAACAGGGAGAACCGCTGGACTGCCCGCATGCGCTACCTGGTGCAGGAGCTCGGGCCCGAGGGCTTCCGCGAGGAGCTCGAGAAGCGCGTCTCCGTCGAGCTCCTGCCCGCAGGCGAGGACCTCACCAGGCGCTACCGCGGCGACCACGTCGGCGTGCACCCGCAGAAGAGCAGGGGCGGATCGGCGGGTAGAGACGACCCGGCGCGTCGTCTCTACTACGTCGGGCTCAATGTCCCTGTCGGGAGGATGAGCGGGGAGCAGTTCGAGGAGGCCGGGCGTCTCGCGGAGGAGTACGGGGACGGCGTACGCCTGGCGACGGACCAGAACCTCATCATCACCGGCGTGCCGGAGGAGCGGCTCGATGACCTGCTGGCCGAGCCTCTCTTGAGGCGCTACTCGCCGGACCCCGGGGCGTTCGAGCGCGGGGTCGTGGCGTGCACGGGGAGCGAGTTCTGCCGGTTCGGGATCGTGGAGACCAAGATCCGGGCTCTCGAGTGGGCGCGCGAGATGGACCGCCGGGTCGGCGACCCCGGCCAGGAGGTCGTGCGGATGCACTTCTCCGGCTGCTCCGCCTCCTGCGCGCAGCCCCAGATCGGCGACGTGGGTTTCAGGGGCGAGACGGCGAAGCAGGGCCATTCCCTCGTCGAGGGGGTGGACATCGGGCTCGGCGGCTCCCTGGGCCGCGACGCGGCGTTCATCGACTGGGTCGAGGGCGCGAAGCCTGCGGACGAGGTGCCCGACGCCCTCGCGCGCGTCTTCGAGCGCTTCGGGGAAGAGCGGCGCGAGGGCGAGCGCTTCCACGAGTGGGCGCGCAGGCAGCGCAACGTGGAGCTCCGGGAGATCCTACGCGGGCTCGCCTCAGTAGCCGGCGGGAAGGGCTAGCCGTGGCCGGCTTCGACATCCGGGAGCTGATGAACGGCATCGAGGAGGCCCCGGGGAAGGTCTGGTTCTGGGACCTCGAGCAGGCCGTCATAGACGCCGACCGCTGCGTGCAGTGCGGCGTGTGCGTCGCGGCCTGCCCGACCGACTCCATAGGCATCGGCGAGGACGACCTGCCCAAGCTCGTCAAGATGTGCACGGGCTGCTCCCTGTGCTGGGACTTCTGCCCCCGCGGCGGCCTGCGCCACGAGGCGACGTGGAAACTGGGTTCGGCACCTCAACGGGAAGACGACAATTCAGGTGCTGAACGTGGTTTCAGGTTAGATCAGGCGCGCCAGAACGGAAGCAACGGATCGTCGAACGGGCACGGCTTTATCACGGGCAACGGTACCGCCAGGTCCGTCGAGGGGATCGGTCACGTACACGAGAGCTACACCGCCAGGGTAGACCCCACCATCGAGGGCGCCCAGGACGGTGGCGTGGTGAGCGCGCTTCTCATCTCGTTGCTCGAGGCGGGGCAGATAGACGGCGCGCTCGTGGCGCGCGAGAGCAAAGAGGAGCCGTGGAAGGGGGAGGCCTTCCTGGCGACGACGCCGGAGGAGGTCCGGGAGAGCGCCGGGAGCTTCTACAACCAGACGCTCGCGCTCGCGCACGTGGACTTCGAGGGTTACGAGTTGCCGCCCAACCCGCGTATCGCGGTCGTCGGGACGCCGTGCGAGATCGAGGGTATCAAGGCGATGCAGGCGCGGCCCTGGACCTGGGGCTCCTCGCGCGTGGAGGCGATAACGCTCACCATCGCCCTGCTCTGCACCAAGAGCTTCAACTACGAGAAGCTCATGCTGGAAGAGGTCAGGGACAGGAGGGGCGTGGACCTGGACGAGGTAGGCCGGGTCGACGTCATCCGCGGCAAGCTCATCGTCCAGGACAGGGAGGGGGAGACGATCTTCGAGGAGCCCATCCGGGACTTCCACGGCGCGGCCTTGAAGGGCTGCGACGAGTGCGCGGACTTCATGGGGCACGCGGCGGACATCTCCGTGGGGAGCGTCGGGAGCGCCGACGGGTACTCGAGCGTCCTGATCCGGAGCGAGGAGGGCCTTGAGGCTTTCTCGTACGTGCGTGGACAATTGCTCACCCGATCACTTGACAAGCCGCAGGCTTTGGATAAGCTAGACGCTTTGGACAAAAGGGTGGCCTTCGGCAGCCTGAAGCGGGCCTTCGATCCCGACGCCCCGCTTTTCATAGACTACGAGGAGCACCTGAGCAACTACGCCGGGACGGACCGCGCCCCGGTCGAGCACGAAGCGGTGAGGTACTGATTGGACGACGCGCGAGAGAGACTGCCTCAGCCCGGCGAGCCCGCCGGGCTGAAGGCTGAGACCCGCGCCCTGCTCGAGGAGTCCCCCGAGGAGGGCGCCCGCGTCGTCCAGGACGCGAACTTCGTCGCCGGCCCGCTCTGGGAGGAGTGGGGCGAGTCCCTGGAAGGGCTCGGCATGGATCGCGCCCGCTTCCTCGGGATCGCCCGCGGCTACTCGGACGAGCTGAGGCTGTGGGTCGTGGGAGAGCGTCCCTGGAATCACTGCGTATCGGGCCTTGCCGGACGTGTGCGGCGCAGGCTCCCCGCCCCGGACGGGGCGGCTTCCCGGAGGTGAACTGATGAACATTGATATCGAGTACACGACAAGCATCCCGCACGGCGGATCGCTCGTAGACCGGAAAGCCCCTGAGGACGAGCGCGAGGAGCGCAAGCAGAGAGCCCAGGAGCTGCGAAAGGTCGAGCTCGGGCCGAGGACGCTCTCGGACCTCGAGATGATCGCAAGCGGCGTCTTCTCCCCGCTGACAGGCTTTATGGTGCGCGAGGACTACGAGTCCGTCGTCGATAAGATGCGTCTCTCGAACGGGCTCATCTGGAGCATGCCGATAACGCTCTCCGTCACCGAAGCCGAGGCCAGCGAGATGGCCGACGGCGACGAGATAGCCCTCACGGTGGGAGGCGAGATCATCGCCACCATGACCGTCGAGGACCGCTACGCCTTCGACAAAGAGCGCGAGGCCCTCGAGGTCTATCGCACCTCAGACCGCGAGCACCCCGGCGTCGCGGCCGTGCACCTAAGGGAAGACACCCTCGTAGGCGGCGAGGTAACCCTGCTCGTGGACGAGCCGAACCCCAGGCCGTTCCCCGGCTACTACTACGAGCCCCACGAGCTCAGGAAGACCTTCGCAGAGAAGGGCTGGAAGAAGGTGGTAGGCTTCCAGACCCGTAACCCCGTCCACAGGGCCCACGAGTACATCCAGAAGAGCGCTCTGGAGACCGTGGACGGCCTCTTGCTGAACCCCCTCGTAGGAGAAACCAAGTCAGACGACATCTCCGCCGCGGTGAGGATGATGAGCTACGAGGTCATCCTCGACCGCTACTATCCCAGGAACCGCACCGTGCTCGCTGTCTTCCCTGCCGCCATGCGCTACGCCGGTCCCAGGGAGGCCGTCTTCCACGCGATGGCGCGCAAGAACTACGGTTGCACGCACTTCATAGTGGGCCGCGACCACGCCGGGGTGGGCAGCTACTACGGCACCTACGACGCCCAGCACATCTTCGAGGAGTTCGACGAGGA
>DATACV010000025.1:0-8510 GCA_036258875.1 Rubrobacteraceae bacterium | reverse complement strand
GATGCCTTCGAGCGTCTCGACGCCGTGCTTCCTGAGCAGTTCCTTACCCTGATACTCGTAGAGATCCAAGCCCTGCACTCCCGCGAAGCCCGCCACGACGATGCGAATTATACAGAGGCTCCCCGGCGGTGCTCCGGCAATGCCGCTGATTCTCTCACGATACCGCAGATGCCCTCGATCGCTCGATTTCGAGCAGGCGTAGTGTGTCATACCTCTGCCGGTTGCTTGCCTCTCCGGATCATAGGTTTATGTGCGCCAGGCTTGCCCCCCAACTGGTCGCCAGCACGGTCAGCTCGCGCTAGCGGCCGAAGATTTGGCACCCGGCAGCTCTACCGTGGGAAGGGGTAAGCGGTGCCGTCATTTACGGCGAGACTATAGGCTCTGGCCCGAACTCGGCCACAGTCTGGAGTCGTAAAGGGAGGTACCATAAGAGAGAGTTTGCGTCTACGACCAGCGGCTTGCTCTGGATGTCTGGCGAGTCAACCCCTCTCGCCCCTCAGCCGGCTGAGGGCTGCTACGTCACCAGCCAGCTCGCACGGCCGGAGCGCGCTCGACCATCGTGTCCTACACTGATCCTCATGTTCGGAGCTGGGACAGCGATAAACGTCGTCGCGGTGCTCGCCGGTGGCGGCATCGGAACCGTCATCGGAGCAAGGCTATCGGAGGGGATGCGCGAGACGGCCATGCACGCCATCGGGCTTGTAACCCTGCTTGTCGGCATCCAGAGCTTCTTACGCTTCGACAACCCGCTGGTGCCGCTGGTCAGCGTGATATTGGGCCTCGTGGTCGGGGAGCTCCTGGGGATAGACGGGGCTCTCAAGTGGTTCGGCGACTCCCTGGAGCGGCGCTTCTCGAAGGGCGGGAGCCCCGTGAGCCGGGCGTTCGTGACCACCAGCCTCCTCTTCTGTGTGGGGCCGCTCACGGTCCTGGGCTCCTTACAGGACGGGATCTCGGGCGACTACCGGCTGCTCGCCCTCAAGAGCGCGCTGGACTTCGTCGCCTCGCTCTCGTTCGCCTCCGTTCTCGGTTGGGGCGTGCTGCTCTCGGCTGGCTCGGTCCTGGTAGTGCAGGGGGGCCTGACGCTCTCCGGGGCGATCTTTGGCTCCTTCATGAGCGAGCCCATGGTCCTGGCGATGACCTCGACCGGCGGCGTGCTGCTCCTGGGCCTCGGCCTGGGCCTCTTGGACCTCAAGGAGGTGCGTGTCGCGAACATGCTGCCGGCGCTGCTCTTCGCGCCGCTGCTCGTCGCGGCAGCCCCGCTGTGGCCGTTGTAGCTGGTAAGATTGACCGGAGGCCAGACGGAAGGGAGCTTCGCTTGGAGCGAACAGACAGGGAGTGGCGCGGCAGCCCGCTGGACATGGCGGGCGGCATGGACCCCAACGGCTTCAGCGAGATCGTCATCGAGTTCGACAACGGCGACCAGGACGTCTTCCGGCCCCGCCTTCGCGGCGATTTCGGGTCCTACGACCTCCACATGATGGGTGCCTACCTGGACTCTATCGCCCACAGCGTCCGCAACAGCCAGAGGGACTGACCGTGCACGGCATAGAGAGGCACAGGGACATGAGCGAGGCCGAGGGCTCGCAGGGCGGGATCACAAGGGTGATAGTCCGCTACTCCGACGGCCGCGTTCTCAACTTCGTGGCCGACGCGCGCCGGCCCGCCTTCTCCGAGGACGACCTCCTGGAGCTGAAGAAGGTCATCAGCCGCGCCGCCTCCACGGCCGAATGGGCCGACATCAACACCAGGCTGGGTTTCTGAGGGGTAGGTACCGCCCCTACCGGTACTGGTCGGGCGCGTCGTCGCCGGGTGTGATGTCGTAGCGGTCGAGGTAGTCCTCGTCGAGGTCTACCCTCTCGCCGGCCAGCTCGCGGCGCCTGAGGTCCCAGAGCACCTGCAGGTCGTGGTCTATCTGCCTGAGGCGTGCCTGATCCTCGCTGCTCGCGTGGTGCGCGGCCTCGCGGGCGAGCAAACGCTCTCTCTCCTTGTTGAGCTCCGAGATCCTGGCCATTACGCCCTGCGCCATCTGCCTCTATCCTCCTCCTAGCCTTCCCGTCGGATTCTATAGGAGAGCCCAAACTTTTCGCTTTGGCTACAATCTGTTTTGCCGCCAGCGGAAGGAGACCATGCTCGAGAAGATCCACCACCTGGGTTACGCGGTCGAGGACGTCGAGGCCGCGTCCCGGTTCTACGAACAGAGCTTCGGCGTCGCGCCCGGCGGGCCGGAGACCGTCGGGGAGCAGGGCATAGTGGCCACGATGTTCCGGGTTGGCGACGCGATGATAGAGCTGATGCAGCCGACGCACCCGGACACCCCGGTCGGAAGGTTCCTCGCGAGGCGTGGCGAGGGGTTCCACCACGTCGCTTACCAGGTGGAGGACATCGAGGCCACCCTCGCCGAGCTCAAGAGCAACGGCGTCGAGCTCGTCGACGAGGAGCCGAGGGTGGGGGCGGGGGGAACGCGCACGGCCTTCGTTCACCCGAAGGGCGCGTTCGGGGTCCTCACCGAGCTAGTAGAATTGCCTCGAGAGGGGTCGATGAGAGAGGTGCCATGGACGTAGACGAGCACCGCACGGAGTCCGGCATCGAGGTCAAGCGGGTCTACAGGCCCGAGGACCTGGGGGAGGACTTCGAGTACTCAGAGAGGCTGGGGGATCCCGGCGAGTACCCCTACACGCGGGGCGTCTACCCGAGCATGTACCGCGGCAGGCCGTGGACCATGCGCCAGTACGCGGGTTTCGGGACCGCCAGGGAGACCAACGCCCGCTTCAAGTACCTTATTGAGAACGGCCAGACCGGGCTCTCGGTCGCCTTCGACCTCCCGACCCAGATGGGCCGCGACTCGGACCACGAGCTCTCCTTGGGCGAGGTCGGCAAGGTCGGCGTCGCCATAGACTCCCTGCTCGATATGCGCGACCTCTTCGACGGCATACCCCTGAAAGAGGTATCGACCTCGATGACGATCAACGCCACGGCCTCGATACTCCTGCTCCTCTACTCGCTCGTCGCCGAGGAGCAGGGCGTTAGCAAAGAGGACGTGACCGGCACGACCCAGAACGACATCCTCAAGGAGTACCTCGCGCGCGGCACCTACATCTATCCCCCCGCGCCCTCCATGAGGATCACCACCGACACCTTCGCCTACTGCGCTAGCGAGCTCCCGCGGTGGAACACGATCTCGATCTCCGGCTACCACATCCGCGAGGCGGGGAGCACGGCCGTCCAGGAGCTGGCCTTCACCCTCTCTAACGCCATAGCCTACGTCGAGGCGGCGCTCGACGCCGGGCTCGAGGTGGACGGGTTCGCCCCCCGCCTCTCGTTCTTCTTCAACGCCCACAACGATCTCTTCCAGGAGGTAGCCAAGTACCGGGCGGCGCGCAGGATGTGGGCGAAGATCATGCGCGAGCGCTTCGGCGCGACGGACGAGCGCAGCCTGAAGCTGCGCTTCCACACGCAGACGGCGGGCTCCTCGCTGACCGCCCAGCAGGCGGAGAACAACGTGGTCCGAACGGCGGTTCAGGCGCTCTCGGCCATCCTGGGCGGCACCCAGAGCCTCCACACCAACGCCTTCGACGAGGCGCTGGCGCTCCCGACCGAGCGGAGCGCGAGGGTAGCCCTCCGTACGCAGCAGATCCTCGCCCACGAGGGCGGCCTGACCGGCACCGCCGACCCCCTCGCCGGCTCTTACTACGTCGAGTCTCTCACCGACGCCGTAGAGGAGGAGGCCTGGGAGTACATCCGGCGAATCGACTCTTTGGGCGGCAGCGTTCGCGCCATCGAGGAGCGCTTCATGCAGCAGGAGATCGAAGACTCCGCCTTCCGCTATCAGCGCGAGGTGGAGAGGGGGGAGCGCATTATCGTCGGCGTGAACCGCTACGCGGCCGGCGAAGATCCCGACATGGAGCTGCACGCCGTGGACGAGTCGATCCGCGACCGCCAGTCCGAGAGGCTCGCGGCGCTGAAGTCGACGAGGGACAACGTCGCGGTCGAGAGGGCCCTGAAGAGGCTCGGGTCCGCCGCCGAAGGCTCGGACAACCTCCTCTACCCCACGAAGGAGGCGCTGGCGAACCTCGCCACCGTGGGCGAGGTCTCCGACGTCTTGCGCGGCGTCTTCGGGGAGTACAGGCCCGTCTAGAGATCGGCTCCCCGTTTATCCGGCGGATAGCGTGTGTATAACACGCAAGGAACAAAGTTCTTTGTCGGGGAGTTTGCATCTCGTTCGCGCGGCGGATAAGCGTCATAGCCTGTGCCCTTGTCACGGCTCTGGTCTGCGTCGTAGCTTACGGGGGCCACCCAGAAGGTCGAGACCCAGGCCGAGGGCGTCGCGGCGGAGCAGCCATCCTTTCCGGCGCCTGAAGAGGGGGCTTTCGTCCCCGGCGAGTTGATTGTTGGCCTCGAGGAAGACGCCACGCGGGCCGACCTCGCCGCCATCAACCGCCAGACCGACGCCCGGACCGAGGAAGACCTCCCGCGCAGCGACGTGAACCTCCTGGACCTGCCGCCGGACCTCGGGGTTGGTGAGGCCGTGCGGCGCTACGAGGCGTCGCCCGACATCGAGTACGCCGAGCCGAACTTCAAGATCTACCCCTCTGTAACCCCCGACGATCCCGGCTACGTCAAGCTCTGGGGTCTTGACAACACCGGAGAGTCCATAGGGGGCCAGGCCGGGACTGCGGACGCCGACGTGGACACGCCGGATGCCTGGAACACGGCGACGGGCACGGCTGGCACCGTCGTCGCGGTGATAGACGAGGGCGTGGACGTGAGCCACCCCGACCTCAGGGACAACGTCTGGAAGAACCCGGGCGAGGTGCCGGCTAACGGCGTAGACGACGACGGGAACGGCTACGTAGACGACGTCAACGGCTACGATTTCGCCAACGACGACGCGAGCGTCTACGACCCCGACCCCATCAACGGCACCGGCGACGAGCACGGCACGCACGTCGCTGGCACGATAGCCGCCGAGGGTAACAACGGGGTAGGGATAACGGGTGTCAATTGGCAGGCCAGGGTCATGGCGCTCAAGTTCCTCGGGCCGGGAGGCGGCAGCACGCTGGACGCGGTGGAGGCTATCGACTACGCCATCGCCAACGGCGCCGACATCAGCAACAACTCGTGGGGGTACGTTGGCGGCCCGAGCCGCAGCCTGCAGGAAGCCATCACGAGGGCCGACAACGCCGGACACCTCTTCGTCGCCGCAGCTGGCAACGGCGGGGCGGACGGCGAGGGCGACAACAACGATACGGCTTCCACCAACACGAACTACCCCTCCTCGTACACGAACCCCAACATCGTCTCCGTCGCTGCCTCGGACAACACGGACGCCCTGGCTTCGTTCTCGAACTTCGGGGCGAGCACCGTGGACCTGGCCGCCCCCGGGGTGAACGTCCTGAGCACGCTGCCGGGTAACCGCTACGGCTATTACAGCGGCACCTCGATGGCGACGCCGCACGTCGCCGGCGTCGCAGCCCTCATCAAGAGCCAGCAGCCTACGCTCGACGACGCGCAGCTGAAAACCAGGATACTCGAGGGCGTGGACGCGAGCGGCAACCTGAGCGGGAAGGTCCTAACCGGCGGCCGGCTCAACGCCGCCAATGCGTTGCCTGCCTCGACCACCGCGGACCAGGCGGCCGATACCACCGACCCGACGGTGACCCGGGTGGGGCCGACGCGCACCTACGACCGCACGCCGCGCGTTGCTGCGACTGTAAGTGACGACCGGACGGAGCTCACGCGGGGCGACATAGCCTTCGCCCTCGACGGCGTCAATCGGGGTCGCTTCGCCTACAACACGGGCACCGACCGCCTGACCTTCGAGAGCGGGCAGCTACCGCTCGGCCGACATACGGTAAGGATCACCGCCACCGACGAGGCGTCCAACCGCCATGTGATGGCCTGGACCTTCAAGATCGTCCGCCGCTAGAGGCGACCGCTGTGTTTCGAGGGGCCGGAGGTCCTCACGCCCCGCGACCCTTTACGAGTGGAGGACCTCGACCAGCTCACGGACCGCTCCGGCGCTGTTCTTGAGGTCTTCCAGCTCATCATCCCGGAGGTCGAGCTCGATTATCTCCTCCATACCCGAGGCGCCGAGCTTGACGGGGACGCCGACGAAGAGGTCCTGGATGCCGTACTCGCCCTGGAGGTAGGCGGCGCAGGGTAGGATGCGCTTCTGATCCTGAAGGATGGCGTCGACCATCTCGACCGCCGCTGCGGACGGGGCGTAGAAGGCGCTGCCGCTCTGCAGCAGACCCACGATCTCGGCGCCGCCGTTGCGGGTGCGGTCGACGATGGCCTCCACGCGGTCCTCGGGGATGAGCTCGGTTATCGCCACGCCGCCGACGGTAGCCATGCTGGGCAGCGGGACCATCGTGTCGCCATGCCCGCCGAGCACGAGCGCGAAGACGTCCCGCACCGAGACGCCCAGCTCATGGGCGATAAAGGTACGGTAGCGGGCAGTGTCGAGGATCCCGGCCATCCCGACTACCCGCTCGCGCGGGAAGCCGCTAACCTCGAGGGCCACGTGGCACATCGCGTCCAGCGGGTTCGCTACCATAACCAGGATCGCCTCGGGGGAGTGCCTGGCCACCTCCTCGGTGACGCTCTGGACGATGTTCTGGTTGGTCTTCAAGAGGTCGTCGCGGCTCATCCCCGGCTTGCGCGGGCTGCCGCTCGTTACGACTACGACGTCAGAGCCGGCGCTCTCCTCGTAGCCGTTGGAGCCGACCACGTTGGAGTCGAAGCCGAGGATGGGCCCGCTCTGCAGGATGTCCAGCGCCTTGCCCTGAGGCAGCCCTTCCACGATGTCCACGAGGACCACGTCCGCGTAGTTGCGCTCGGCCAGCCTCTGGGCCGTCGTCCCGCCGACGTTGCCGGCGCCGACGACCGTCACCTTGCTCTTTGCCACCAGGGGTCCCTCCTGTGCGTTCCGGGGCGTGCCGGGCCATGATAAGTGAATTCTTCCCGTTGTGCCGCCCCGCCGCCCGGTAAAATGGGACGGATGATAGACGTGATCGAAGCCATAGAGAAGCGCCAGAGCATGGGGCGCGTCAAGCAGGACCCTGTGCCGAGAGAGCTGGTGGAGCGTATCCTCGAGAGCGCCGTGCACGCGCCGAACCACCGCCTCACCGAGCCGTGGCGCTTCCACGTCTTCTCCGGCAGAGGGCGTGGCGAGCTGGCGCGGGCGCGCGCCGAGATAGCGCGCCTCCAGGCCGAGGCCGAGGGGGAGAGCGAGGAGCTGGCCGCGGGCAGGATCAGCCGCGAGCGCAAGAAGGCGTTCCGCGCGCCTGTGGTCATCGCGGTGACCTCGGAGGCTGGTCGCGACGAGACGGAGACCCTCGAGAACTACGCCGCGTGCGCCGCCGCGGTTCAGAACATGCAGCTAACCGCCCACGCCCTCGGCCTCGCGACGATGTGGCGCACAGGCCCCGTCGTCTACCACGACAGCATGCGCGAGCTACTGGGCTTGAAAGAGGGGGACATACCCGTAGCCCACCTCTACGTCGGCTACCCCGACATGGACGAGAGGCCCCGCAGGCGCGAACCCGCCAGCGCGAAGACCACCTGGCACGAGGGTTGAGAGCACGCCCTTTCGCGGGCTTGTCAGCACGCTCAGGCTAACGGTTCCGCTTTGAAGCCCTTATCGGTGCGCCGGATGTTGACGAGGAAGTCGCCCGGCTCGTGGTACAGGATGACGGTGGCGTCCCTGGACTCGGCCTCTTCCAGCACCTCGATGCGGTTGCGGCGGGCAGCTTCGGGGTCGGTGTCCACGCCGCTTATCAGGTCGGGGTCGAGCCAGATCTTCGCCGGAGCGAGGTCGGCGGTGTAGAGCGCGGCGTCGTCGCCGGAGCCGATCCAGGCGATCTGATGCCCCGCCGAGTGCCCCGACCTCACCTCGACCCTGATGCCCGGCACTATCTCGTCGTTCCCGCTCAGCAGCTCGCACCAGTTCTCCTCGACCCCCTTCTCGACTCCGGGGATGGCTTCACGTCGGCCGTCGCCTTCGGGCATCTGGCGGGCCTCTTCCAGCGCGTCCTCCTGCACGTAGACCGTCGCGTTGGGGAAGCTCGGGGGCTCCAGCGCCCAGCCGACGTGGTCGGCGTCGAGGTGGGAGAGGACGACGTGGGTGACGTCCTCGGCCGCATGGCCGGCCTCTTGCAAATGGTCCATGAGGCTCTTCTCGCGCTTGAGCTCGTAGCGCCCGACGAGCGCCTTCGGCAGCTCCGGCCCGAAGCCTGCGTCGATGAGGACGAGCGCGTCTTCGGCCTCGACTAGGACCGCGTGCATCGCGCCCCGGATGCGCATCTTGCGCGAGCCGCCGAAGAGGTTGCCCGCGTCGGTTACGAAGACGCCGTCGTCCAGGATACGCACCCGCATCGCGCCGACATCGAAGGTGGTTGCCGTAGCCAAATCGCCCCTCCTCTACTTTATGGGAACGCCATGATAGCGAGACGGCCGCACCTCCGCTCCGCGCCAGTCGTCTCTAGCCCTTGTGGGCCAGGCAAAGATCC
>DATACV010000024.1:0-3557 GCA_036258875.1 Rubrobacteraceae bacterium | reverse complement strand
CAGGATTCCGACCCCCCGGATCGAAGCCGCGAGCTCCTGGATGCCCGCCTTGGGGAAGCTGCGCCGCGGCTGGCGCGTGTTCGGGCGTATCGCGGAGGTCGGCAGCTCCTCGAACTTGAGCCCTCCCAGGCTCTCCCCGGTCGATATGAGCGCGGAGAGCCCGCGTCCCAACCCCCTCCTACCCACGGCTCAATACCTCCTCGGCGACGGCCGCGTACGCCTCGGCCCCGGTGCTCTTGGGGGCGTAGAGGGCGATCGGCAGCCCGAAGCTGGGCGCCTCGCTCAACCTCACGTTCCTGGGCACGATGGTGTGGAACACCAGATCCCCGAAGAAGGACCGCACCTCTTCGGCCACCTCGTGGGCGAGGTTGGTGCGCGGGTCGAACATGGTCAGGAGCACCCCTCCGACCTTGAGGCCCGGGTTGAGCTCCTCCCGTACCATCTTGACGCTCTGCATGAGCTGCGTGAGCCCTTCGAGGGCGTAGTACTCGCACTGTATCGGGATGAGCAGCTCGTCCGCCGCGGTCAACGCGTTGAGCGTGAGGAGGTCCAGCGACGGAGGACAGTCGAGTAGCACCATGTCGTAAGCCTCGGGCGGCAGCTTCTCCAGGGCGCGCTTGAGCTTGAACTCCCTGGCTATGCTTGCCACCAGCTCGACCTCCGCCCCCACGAGGTTGATGGTGGCCGGCGCAACGTCGAGCCCCTCTATGCTCGTCCTGATGGCCACCTCCTGCAAGGGTCTCCCCTCGAGCAGCACGTCGTACATACACCCGCCCGAGTCGGAGGTGACGCCGAGGCCGCTGGTGGCGTTCCCTTGGGGGTCCATGTCTACCACCAGTATCCGCTTGCCCTTCTCCGCGAGGTAGGCCGCCAGGTTTATGGCGGTGGTGCTCTTCCCTACCCCGCCTTTCTGGTTCACTATGGCGACCACGGATCTCACCGCGGGCATCTTAGCACGCCCCCCGCATCCCTTTCTTCTTACACCATACCTAGTGGTTTTTTCGCGGGCGTCCCCACGCTACGGGGGTATCTGTCGGGGGTCTCCCCCACCTTTCTCACTACCACCAGCGACCTGTGTTTCTCCCCGATCTCCGGCAACCGGGGCACCCGGATGACCTCGGAGATCTCCGCCCCGAGCTTCTCCGCCGCCCTCTCCCCCTCGGTGACCTCTCCCCCGTCCAACCTCCCCTTCATGCATACCGCGTGCCCCCCCATCCGCAACAACGGCATGCTGTACTCGGCCACCACCGCGAGCCGCGCTACGGCCCGCGCAGTGGTCACGTCATAGACCCCTCGATGCTCCCGCGCTCTCCCGATCTCCTCGGCTCGCCCGTTGATCACCTCCACGCCCTCCAACGAGGCGGCCTCTACCGCGCGCTGGAGAAAGCGCGCCTTCTTGGCAGTAGCCTCGATCAGGGTCACCCCCGTACGGGGCGCGACGAGCTTTATGGGTAGACCGGGAAGCCCGCCTCCGGACCCGATGTCTGCCAGACGCTCCGCCTCAACGACGGGCTCGCATAGGAAGCAACTCAGCGAGTCCAGTACGTGCTCCAATAGCACCTCCCGCACCACTCGCGTCCCGATCACGTTGGCTTCCTCGTATTCGCTCAAGAACAGCGCGAACTCTTCCAGACTACCCAGCCCACCAGCGTCGAGCCGCAGCCCCCAGGCGGCCGCCTGTAGCCTTACCAGCTCGAGCGCGTCCACAGCCACGTTTCACGTGAAACATCTACGCGACAAAAGTTTGCCTCTACAAACAATCGGCACGAGGCCGCGGGGTGGAGTGGGGAGGAGGGCGGACGTTTCACGTGAAACAGGGGGCTTCGCTGTCAGGAAGGGGAGATCTTGACCCGGCGGTTGTCGCCGGTGCCTTCGCTCGCGGTGGTGACGTTGGGATGGTCTTTGAGGTAGATGTGGACCACGCGCCTCTCGGCGGGGCTCATAGGCGGCAGTTCCACGGCGCGCCGCTCCCGCACGGCCCGGCGGGCGGTACGGTGGGCGATGCCCTGGATCGCTTCCACGCGACGCTGGCGGTAGCCCTCGGCGTCCAGCACGATCCGCTTTACAAAGGGGCGATTACGGTAGATTGCCGAGTTGACCAGGTACTGCACGGCGTCGATGGTCTCGCCCTTCTGGCCTATAAAGAGGGCAGTGCTGTCCGAGGCCACATCCACCGCGACAAAGCCGCTCGCGTCATAGACGTCGATACGCGCCTCGAAGCCCATGGCGTCTACGACCGACGTCACCAGGGTGCGGATCTCGGCCAGGAGCTCGTCAGGGGCGGGCACGTCCTCCTCTTCGGCGGTCTCGCCGTAGACCGTCGAAAGGTCGGCCGATGGGGGAGGACCGGCCAACTCTTCGTCTTCCTCGACCTCCACGCCAGACGACACCACCGGCTCCGCTTCGGGGATCTCGCCGTCAGGTTCGTTGTTGGCGTCCGAGGCTGCGGCGAGCCCTTCGGTCTCCGGCACCTGCACGACAATGCGCGCGTCCCTCGCACCGATACCGAGAAAGCCCTCGCTGCCGGTATCCAGCACTTCGTAGGAGAGGTCGCTGGCTGGCAAACCAAGGCTCTCCGAGGCTTTCCGTACCGCTTCGTCTACCGTCTCGGCGTTGAACTCTTTAGGTTGGGTCATCGCTTTTTCTTCTTTCTGCGTCTCCTCTTCGCTGTCTTCGCGGCCTGAGCGGCGGCATCGCCATTGGCGCTCGTCTGCGTCCCCTGGGAGTCGCTTTGCGTCGATTGGCGGTTCTCAGGGGATGTAGCCCCGTTACCCCCACCATTACCCGTTCCCCCTAGCCTGGGGAAGAGGCTCTGCGGTTCCCAGCCCGGCGGGCGGCGGCCTGGGCCGTGGTGGTAGATAACGTAGTTCTGAACCAGCGTTACCAGGTTCGAGGTGATCCAGTAGACGAACAGCCCGGCGGGGAAGTTGATCAGGAACACCGTGATGCCGACGGGGAGCAGGCGCATCAGCCAGCGCTGCTGCGGGTCTATGTTCTTCGCGGTGATCTCCGTCGCCGCGAGCATGGTGACCGCCGAGATGATGGGGAGGAGGTAGGTGGGGTCCGCGTTCGAGAGGTTCTGGAACCAGAGTATGCCGCCCTCGTGGAAGGTGGGGTACTCTGGCGGCACGGTCCGGTCGCCGATCCGGTAGCCCCCGAACTCGCGTATCACGTAGAAGATGCCGATAAAGACAGGCATCTGGACCAGGATGGGGAGGCAGCCGCCGAGCGGGTTGACCTTCCGGTCCTGGTAGAGCCTCATCATCTCTTCCTGCTGCCTCTGGCGGTTGTTCGGGAACTGGGCCCGGATCTTCTCCATCTCCGGTCTCAGGTCCTGCATGGCCCGCATGTTCTTGACCTGCTTGACCGTCAGCGGGAAGAGGAGGCTCCGCACCACGACGGTGAGGAGCGCGATGCTCAACCACCACGGCGCCCCGAGCGGCCCCTCGTGGAAGTACAGGAGCACCTGCCCCAGGACGTTCACGATGGGGTCGAAGAGCCTGGCGAAAAAGTCTGCTATGGCGTTGAACAAGTTAGTCACTGTACCGGGTCGTACC
>DATACV010000023.1:0-15973 GCA_036258875.1 Rubrobacteraceae bacterium | reverse complement strand
TCGAGGTTATGCCGTGTGTCTCCGGCGGCGCCCCCGTGAACATGGAGGAGAAGCAGACCACCGTGCGGGCGGGGTAGACGGTCTCGACGCTCTCGAAGACCGTGCCCCGGGCCATCATCCTCTCCACGTAGGGCTTCTCGGCCTCGTGGAAGCGGTCGAGCCGGCACCCGTCTATGACGACCACTATGACGCGTCTCGCCAGCGGCCGGCCCCGGTTCACCTCGCGCGTCGGCTCCTGCGGATACGCGGGCTTCCAGTCGAAGAACCGCTCGTGCACCAGGTAGCTCGCCACCCCCACCACCGCCGTGAAGCCGAGCACGAGCCCCAGGCGCCCGAGGCTCAGCGGCTGGGAGACGAGGTACTCGAGGGTAAAGAGCGCCAGAAGCGCCTTGGGCACCTGCTCGAGGAAGTTCCCGCTCGTCGAGTCGGGGTTCTCGAGCACAAGCCGCCAGAACCGGACGAAGTTGGTCTTCGGAGCCCCGGTCCGAAGGTGGTAGTACAGCGTCCCCCAGAAAAAGACCGTGAAGAAGACGTAGAGCCCGAGGGCCAGCGACAGCGCGCCGACGTCGACGAAGCGGAACAGGGCTACGAAGACGCCGAGAAAGGCCCAGACCGCCCACCTGAGCTTGAGCGGAAAGTCGTAGCGGACGAAGACCGCAACCAGGGGAACGGTGAGCCCGATCGCGGGCAGAGCCCGCGCCCAGAACCCACCGTCCAGCCACTGCGTAACGTGAAGTAACAGGAAGGTCCCCAGCACGAAGACCGGGTGGAACGACTTACCCTCGTTCAGGACGTTCCACGCCCTCGCCGCGACTATCTCAAACCTTGACGCCGACCCCATCGTGCTCCAGATTGCCCCTTCTCACCCCGGTCCCCTGCTCGAAGAGCCGCGCGCCCGGGACCAACCCGTAGACCCTCCGCTTTTGATCTAGCTCACACCCACGGCACCGCAAACTTGACTCGCAAGCCTCCAGCACATTACCGTAGTCCGGCTTTTACTGCAAATGATTGTCATTTACACGACGAGAGAAGGTCGAGGAGGTCGGGTGGAGAAGCGGTGGATCGTAGCTCTGGCGTCGCTGTGGGTCCTGTCGGTGGCTGGTTGTGGCCAGCCACCGCCGTCTTCCGGGCAAGGCGGGGCGGAGGAAACCACGGCTGAGACAACCGCGGAGACCACTGCGGAGACGACGGCGGAGACGACGATCGCTGACGTTGGGGGCAGCCCTGAGCTGGATGCAGCGGCCGACGAGTACGAGGAGTACGTCGCCGAGCAGACGACCCTGCTGGCCGACCTTACGGAGCAGTTCGCGGGCGCGGTCGTAGCTGGCGACGTCGAGCTGGCCAGGCAGCTTTATGCGCCGGCGCGGGTTCCGTGGGAGCGCATAGAGCCGATAGCGGCCCAGCTCGGGGATTATGACCCGAACATCGACGCTCGCGAGGGAGACGTGCCGGATGAGGAGTGGCGCGGGTTTCACAGGATCGAGAAGGCGCTCTGGGTGAAGAACACCACCGAGGGGCAGGAGAAGTATGCCCGCCTGCTGCTCGAGGACGTGAGGAGTTTGGAGAGGGAGGTCCGGGATCTCGAGCTCGAGCCGGTGGACCTCGTCACGGGGTCGGTGGAGCTCCTGAACGAGGTGTCGGCGGGCAAGATCACGGGCGAGGAGGAACGTTACTCGCACACCGACCTCTACGACATACACGCGAACGTGGAGGGCTCGGAGGCAGCCTTCGAGGAGCTCAAGCCCGAGGTCGCCGGCGAGGACATGGCGCTGGCGAACGACGTGGAGGAGGGCTTCGACCAGGTCTACGAGGAGCTCGAGCAGTACCGGCGGGTAGACGGCTGGGTCTCGTACGAGAAGCTCGACGAGGCTGACCGGCGCTCGCTCAGCCAGAAGGTAGACGCGCTCGCCGAGCCCCTCTCGAGGATCGGGCAGGTGCTGGAAGCAGGCTAGTCGCGAGGCGGGATGATAAGAGCAGCATGAGCGATCCGGAGAAGCGGCTGGGCCGCGAGAAGATCAGCCGCAGGGACCTGTTCCGCATGGCGGGCGCGACGGGAGCAGGACTCGCGCTCGGGGCGGGCGGCTACGCCACCCTCAGGGGCGCCACGGACGCGCGGGACACCGGGGACGAGACAGCCGTCCTTCCCGCTCTCCAGACAGTCGCGTTCCACGGGCCGCATCAGGCCGGCATCGACACGCCGCAACAGGAGCACCTGCACTTCGCGGCCTTCGACCTCACGTCGGAGAGCGCGGCCGAGATACGCGACCTGCTGCGGGCCTGGTCCGAGGCCGGCGCGCGCATGGCGGCGGGCGAGCCGGCGGGTCCCGAGAACTATAGCTCCTTCATGCCGCCGGACGACACGGGTGAAGCGTTCGGCCTCTCCCCCGCCAGGCTCACGCTGACCTTCGGGTTCGGGCCACCGCTCTTCGGGAGAGAGGGCGAAGACCGCTTCGGGTTCGCGGGGCGCAGGCCCGAGGCGTTGGCGGAGATACCGCCGCTGCCCGGCGACGCGCTGGAGGAGAGCAGATCGGGTGGAGACCTGTGCGTGCAGGCCTGCGCCGATGATCCGCAGGTGGCGTTCCACGCTGTCAGGAACCTCGCCAGGATCGCCCGAGGGGTCGCGGTGGTGCGCTGGAGCCAGCTCGGGTTCGGCCGCACCGCGAGCACCAGCGTGGCGCAAGCGACGCCCCGCAACCTCATGGGACTCAAGGACGGCACCAACAACATCAAGGCCGAGGACGCGGACCTGATGGAACGCTACGTGTGGGTCCCGGAGGAGGAGGGACCGTCGTGGATGACCGGCGGCACCTACCTGGTTGCGCGGCGCATAAGGATGCTCATCGAGGTCTGGGACCGCGCCTCCCTTGCCGACCAGGAGCAGACCATAGGCCGGCACAAGTACTCCGGGGCGCCCATCGGCAGCGAGGGCGAGTTCGACCCCGTGGATCTCGAGGCTCGCGGAGAGGACGGCGAGCCCTTGATACCCGAGGACTCCCACGTCCGACTCGCGCGCCAGAGCGACGAGGAGAAGATACTGCGCCGCGGGTACTCGTTCACGGACGGCATGGATCCGGAGCGGGGCCAGCTCGATGCGGGGCTCTTCTTTATCTGCTTCCAACGCGACCCGCGGCGGCAGTTCGTGCCCCTGCAACGGCGCCTCGGCTCGAGCGACCTCCTGAACGAGTACATCCTGCACACGGGCAGCGCGGTCTTCGCCTGTCCCCCCGGCGCGAGAGAGGGCGGCTTCGTAGGCGAGGCCCTCTTCGAAGGAGCCTGAGCGCGGCTCGGGGTCTCTACCGACCCTCGCCGCCCAGCCCGCTTGCTAGCGCCGCGTTCCAGCCCTCGGCTCCTCTTACGGAAGGGAGTTCGACGGGGGGTACGGGGGTAGCGGTGCGTTCGCGCAGGGATAGCTGCCACCACACCACGTCGTGCCACGCGCCGAACTTGTAGCCGACCCCCCGGTAGATGCCGACGGGCTGGAAGCCCACGGCTTCGTGCAAGCCGACGCTCGCGGGGTTGGGGAGCGTGACCCCTGCGTAGGCGTTGTAGAAGCCTTGCAGGACCAGAACGGCGAACAGCGACCGGTACAGGGCGCGGCCGACGCCCGTGCGGCGTTCGCTCTCGTGGACGTAGATGGATACGTCGACCGACCACCGGTAAGCGGCGCGCGAGCCGTGCTTGGCGGCGTAGGCGTAGCCCGCTACTCTGCCGCCACGCTCGAAGACCAGCCACGGCAGGCGCTCCAGCGTCTTTTCGATGCGACGGCGCATCTCGTCTGCCGTGGGCGGCTCTACCTCGAACGAGATGATCGTATCCTGGACTAGCGGGGCGTAGAGCTCCGCGATCTGCGCGGCATCCTGCCCCGTGGCTAGCCTGATGGCCGGTCCGGTCCCGCTCTCCTCCGGTTCACGTTCCATCGTGCAGGGATCTTCTCACAGACCGGATGGCCTGACACGGTCGCCTTCGCGCGAGGTCTGCACTATCCGCCCTCTTCCTCCACGCGGAAGATGCGGTAGCTCAGGCGCAGGCTCTCCCTCTGGGTCGGGAGCTCTTTCTCTACGGCGGCGAGCCGCGGGAGGCTCAGCTCCGCCTCCGCCACCTCCCGGAAGTCCACGTCGGCGAGCAGTGGCGCGGGCCCCCCGTCCGTGGTCACGTAGACGGCGTCCTCAAGGAGCCCGGCCGCGGCGAGGTCTTCCGCCTCGCGGATAAAGCGGATGCGGTCGTAGGGCAGCACGGGGCGGCCGTAGGCGTACTCGAAGGTCGAGGCGGTGACGTCGTAGCCATCCGGCATCTCCATGTAGACGACCTGGGAGGCGGGGATCTCCCGCTCTATCCCGTCGAAGGCCCCGATGGCTCCTTCGAGCTCCCGGAAGCCGATCACGGCCGAGGTAGTGTGAAGGGTCCACCCGAACGCGAGCAGCGCTAGAGCCGCGCCTACGGCCACCCCCACCTCGCGCCGCCAGACCCGGCCGACCCACCTCCCGGCTTCGACCGCGGCGTGGCCGGCCAGGAGACTGAGGATCGGGAAGACGGCGGGCACGAACCGGCGGGTAGCCCAGGGCAGGTCCGGGGAGACGTTGGGGACCACCGCGTAGAGGACCCCGAAGCTCAGGAAGGCGCCGAGAACTAGCGCCCTTGGCGCGTCGAACCTGCGCGCCGCCAGCACGAATCCGGCCAGCCCCAGGGCGGCCACGGCGGGGGTCGTGAACCACGTCATGCGGGCCAGGATCTGGGTCCGGTAGGCGTCGAAGTCCCTGGAGCCGTCGGGCAGGCTCTCCCACGGCACCGGGAGCACGAAGTACGCCCAGAGAGCCGCCGCCGCCACGCAGAGCGCGCCGGCCAAAGTGACCCAATCCCCCCGGGCCGCGAGATAGTCTCCGGCGCGCTCCCCCCACCGGCGCCGCGCGTAGAGGAAGACAGCCGCGACCAGCACGGCCACACCTGCGGCGAACGGGGCCAGGGCCAGCGCCTCGCGCAGGCCGTGCTCGGTGTAGATGACGTACAGGTAGCGTCCGGCGACGGTGTTCAGGTAGAGGAGCGTAATGCCTGCGAAGACCGCGAGCGGTACGCCGGGGTAGAGCCAGCGCCTGGCGTCCCGGCGGGTGAGCAGATCGTATCCGCAGAGCAGGGGCACGGCCGCCGCGGCGAGGAAGGCGTCGACCCGGACGAGCATGACCCCTCCGAGCAAGACGCCGGCCATTACCCCGGAGACCGGACCGGCGCCGCGGACGAAGCGCGCCGCCAGCCAGAGCCCGGCGAGGATGGAGAGCTGGCTCATCACCTCGCTCGCCGGGTGGCGCGCCCACCAGACCTGGGTGTAGCTCGCCGCCAGGAGGGCCGCCCCGACGAGGCCCGCCCATCTGCCGAAGAGCTCTCTGCCAAGCGCGAAGGTGACCCCGACCGCCAGTGCGCCCATCACCGGGACGACGAAGAGGCTCCCCCAGAGGCCACCGATCAGGTTCCCGAGCCCCAGGAACGCGAACGGGCCGGGGAAGAACTGCGGCACGATCAGGTCCTGCCCGTACAGGTAGAAGCCTGGGTACTTCTTCCCCCCCACGAACTCGTGGAACGAAGAGACCGCGGCCACCAGCGGGTCCCGGTGCAGCAGCGCCCCGGTGCGGGCAAGCTTGTCGGCGAAGAGCACGTACACCCCGGGATCCCGGCTGTTCACGACGTACTCGGCGGGCCGGGAGTACAGCGCGAGGCTCCCGCCCACGAGCGCGAACCCCATCATATCCCACGCCGTCGCGCGCGCACCACGGCGCCCGACTCGGGCCAGCAAGAACGCCCCCACCGCGCACCCCCCCAAAACCGCGAGGATAACCGGCACCGTGAACCATCCGACCAGGGCCAGCAGCGTCAGAAGGGGTACCGCGACGGCGACCGAGGCCGTTATCCTCAAGAGAACCCGCTCGAAGAGCCCGTCGCCCTTGCGCGCGAGGCGCGGCCCGAGGAAGTGCCCCGGGAGGTAGAGCACGACGAGGATGGGTAGCGCCTCCAGCACGATCCTCTACGCCGTAGCGGCGGCCCTGCTCTCCCTCGCCCACGCGACCTGGGCCGAGATCCCCTCTTCCAGGCCGGTCCGCGGCCTGTAACCGAGAGCTCGCGCGGCCCTGCCGGAGTCGGCCCACGTCGAGCGCATATCACCCTGCGCGGTAGGCCCGTACCTGGGCTCGATGGGCGAGCCGATCTCCCTACCCACGGCGTCGAGCAACGCGTTGACGGTCGTACGGGTACCCCCGCCGACGTTGTACACGCCGGGGGGCGCGTCGAGAGCGGCTACGGTCGCGTCGACCGCGTCGGCGACGTAGGTCATGTCCCTGGTCTGCTCGCCGTCGCCGAAGACGTCGACCGAGCGTCCCCGCAGGGCAGAGAAGATGAATCGGGAGACGGCCATCTCCGGGCGCTGGCGAGGACCGTAGACCGTGAAGTACCTCAGGATGGTCCCCTGCACGCCCCGCTCGCGGCCGTAGAGGCGGATCAACTCCTCCGCGGCGAGCTTGGAGAGGCCGTAGGGCGATGTGGGGCGCCTGGGGTGCTCCTCGTCTACGGGGTGCCCCGGATCCGAGCCGTAAACGGAAGACGAGGAAGCGTAGACGAACCGAGGTACTCCGTTCCTCCAGACGGCCTCCAACAGGCGCTCGGTGCTCACCACGTTGCGTTCGAGGTACCGCCCCAGGGCGCCGCCCCAGCTGCGCCTCACCCCTGGCTCGCCCGCCAGGTGTACGATACCGTCCACCCCACTGACCAGCTCGTCGAGATCCAGAGCCAGGAGATCCCCCTCTACGAACCGGAGGCCGTCGGCGCCGAGGGCAGCGCCCAGGTTGCGCTCCTTGCTCCTCCGCGAGTAGTAGCCGGTGAAGGCGTCGACGCCGACGACCTCCCGCCCCTCCGCGAGCAGACGGTCCACCACGTGCGACCCGATAAAGCCCGCGGCACCCGTCACCAATACCGTCCTCATCCGGCCTTGCCTTTGATCCAGCTCACAAACACCCTCCCGCGCCTTGACGCGCCATAGCGCCGTAGACTACCCTTGCCGTTGTGTTATTGCAAACGATTGTCATTATGAACATGATCTGGGTCACGGTCCCACGCGGGGCGGCTCCGGAGGGAGGGGTGGCATTTTGAGGAAGTTCTGGGGGGCGCCGTTCGTGTTCGTCGCGCTGCTCGCCGCGCTCTTGATCGGGTGCGGACAGTCGCCCTCGGGGAGGCTGGCGGGGAGACGACGGGCGAGACCACGGGGGCCGAGACCACGGGAGCCGAGACTACCGCGCAGGAGGCGCTCACGCCCGGGGAGGGGGCGCTCGTGATCTACTCCGGGCGGAGCGAGGAGCTCGTCGGGCCGCTCTTCGAGCAGTTCGAGGAGGAGAGCGGCGTGGACGTGCAGGTCAGGTACGGGGACACGGCAGAGCTTGCCGCGACCATCCTGGAGGAGGGCGAGAACAGCCCGGCAGACCTCTTCTTCGCTCAGGACCCTGGCGCGCTCGGGGCGCTCACCGACGAGGGGAGGTTCCGGCCGCTGCCGCAGGAGACCCTGGACCGGGTGCCGGAGCGCTTTCGCTCGGACGACGGGGTGTGGGTCGGCACGTCGGGGCGTGCGCGGGTCGTCGCGTACAACACGGATGAGCTGAGCGAAGGCGACCTGCCGGGCTCCATCTTCGGCTTCACGGAGCCCGAGTGGGAGGGCAGGATCGGCTGGGCCCCCACCAACGGCTCCTTCCAGGCCTTCGTCACCGCGCTGCGGGTGCTCGAGGGCGAGGACGTGGCGCGCGAGTGGCTCGAAGGGATCGAGGCCAACGATCCCTTCGTCTACCCGGACAACGCAACAGCGCTCGAAGGGGTGGCCTCGGGCGAGGTCGAGGTGGCCTTCGTGAACCACTACTACCTCTACCAGGCGCTCGAGGAGCAGGGCGAGGACTTCCCGGCGCGCAACTACTACCTCAAGAACGGCGACCCCGGCGCGCTCGTGCTTGCGGCCGGCGCCGGCATCCTGGACACGGCGCAGAACCCCGAGGCGGCGCAGAGCTTCCTGGATTTCGCCCTCTCCGAGGAGGCCCAGAGGTACTTCGCCGACGAGACCTACGAGTACCCGCTGGTCGAGGGGGTCGAGCCCGCCGAGAACATAGTCCCCCTCTCGGAGATACAGAGCCCGCAGGTAGACCTGAGCAACCTCGACGATCTACAGGGTACCCTGGAGCTCTTGCAGGAGACCGGGGTGTTGTAGGGTGGCGATCCTGCCTCCGTCGCTGACCGAGAGGGTACGGGGCGCTAGGCAGTCCCGGCGGAGGCCCCCCGGCGTGGTCTGGGTCCCGGCGGCGCTCGTCACGGCGGCGATGCTCCTCCCGCTGGCGTACCTGTTCGTGCGCTCGCTGGAGGACGGTTGGGCGGAGGTCTACGAGGTTCTGGCCGACGTGGACACCTTCGTCGTGCTGGGACGGAGCGTGCTGCTCGCGGCCGTCGTGACGGGGGCTTCCGTGGCCGTCGCGGTACCGCTGGCGTGGCTCACGGCGCGCACCGACCTGCCGGGACGGCGGGCGTGGGCCGTGCTTGGCGCGCTGCCGCTGGTGGTGCCGTCGTACGTCGGGGGGTTCGTGCTGGTGAGCGCGCTTGGCCCGCGGGGGATGTTGCAGGGGGCTCTCGAGCCGCTCGGCGTCGAGCGGTTGCCCGAGATCTACGGGCTCCCCGGCGCGGCGCTCGCGCTGACGCTGTTCAGCTACCCTTACGTCTTCCTCACCGTCAGAGGCGCGTTGAGGGGGATGGACCCCGCGCTGGAGGAGGCAGCCCGGAGCCTCGGGAGTGGGGCCTGGACCACCTTCTTCCGGGTTACGGTGCCGCAGCTGCGCCCGGCGATCGTCGCCGGGTCGCTGCTCGTAGCGCTCTACACTTTAAGCGATTTCGGGGCCGTCTCGCTCCTGCAGTACGGGTCGTTCTCGCGCGAGATCTACATCCAGTACCAGTCCGCCTTCGACCGCACGCCCGCGGCGATCCTCGCGCTGATGCTGGTCGCCCTCACCGCGGCGATCCTCCTCCTCGAGGGCCGCACGCGGGGAAGGGGCCGCTACCACCGGGGCTCTACCACCAGGCCCACCACGCCGGTCGCGCTCGGCGGCTGGCGGTGGCCGGCGCTCGCGTTCTGCGGGGGCGTCGTCACCCTGGCGCTCGCCGCCCCCGTCGGCGTGCTTACCTTCTGGCTGGTGCGCGGCCTCGTCGAGGGCGAGCCCCTGCGGCCGCTGTGGAACGCCGCGTGGAGCTCCGTCTACGCCTCGGGCCTCGCCGCGGGCGTCGTCGCCGTCGCAGCCCTCCCGGTGGCGGTTCTCGCCGTACGGTTTCCGGGCCGGCTCTCCCGGCTCGTCGAGCGGATGGCGTACGTGGGGTACGCCCTGCCGGGGATCGTGCTGGCCCTCTCGCTCGTCTTCTTCGGGGCCAACTTCGCGCCGTGGGCCTACCAGACGCTTGGGATGCTCGTCTTCGCCTACGCCGTGCACTTCCTCCCGCAGGCAGTGGGGGCCACCAGGGCCGCGCTGCTCCAGGTCAGCCCGAGCGTGGAGGAGGCGGCGCGGGGGCTCGGGAGGGGTCCTTCGGGCGTGATCGCGTCGGTAACGGCGCCGCTCGCCGGCTCCGGTATCCTCGCGGGTGCGGCGCTGGTATTCTTGACCACGATGAAGGAGTTGCCCGCCACCTTGCTTCTGAGCCCGACCGGCTTCGAGACGCTGGCGACCCGCGTGTGGAGCGCGACCACCGACGCCTTCTTCGCGCGGGCTGCGGCCCCGGCCCTGCTCCTCATCGCCCTCTCCACCGTCCCGATGTACATGCTCGTGATCCGGGAGCGCGCCAAGTGAGCGGCGAGGTCATGGTTCGTCTCTCGGGCGTCAGCCGGAGCTACGGCCCGGTGCGGGCCGTGGAGGACCTGGATCTGGCGGTGACGAGAGGTGAGATCCTGGCGCTTCTCGGGCCCTCGGGGTGCGGCAAGACCACCACTTTGCGCCTGATCGCCGGCTTCGAGTCCCCGGACTCCGGCTCTGTGGAGGTCGGCGGCCGGACGGTCGCGGGGCCCGGGACAGACGTCCCCCCGGAGAGGCGGCGGGTCGGGATGGTCTTCCAGGACTACGCCCTCTTCCCGCACCTGAGCGTCGAGCAGAACGTCGCCTACGGGCTCCCCAACGGGAAGAAGCGCAGGGGCCGCGTGGAGGAGGTCCTCGCCCTCGCCCACCTCGAGGGGCTGGGCGACCGCATGCCGCACGAGCTCTCCGGCGGCCAGCAGCAACGCGTCGCGCTCGCCCGCGCCCTCGCGCCCGAGCCGGCGGTGGTGTTGTTGGACGAGCCCTTCTCCAACCTGGATGCCAGCCTGAGGGTCCGCGTGCGGTCCGAGATGCGCGAGATCCTGCGCGACGCCGGGGCCACCGCCGTCTTTGTCACCCACGACCAGGAGGAAGCTCTGAGCCTCGCCGACGAGGTGGCCGTCATGATGCGGGGCACGGTGGTCCAGAGCGCCCCGCCCGAGGAGCTCTACCACCGGCCTGCGAACCGCGAGATCGCCGGGTTCGTCGGCGACGCCAACTTCCTCCCTGGCACGGTCGAGGACGGGCACGTACGCTGCGAGCTAGGAGACATCCCGATCTCGGGCGCCGGCGCGGGCGAGGTCGAGGTCATGGTCCGCCCCGAGGCGCTGGTCCTGCGGGCGCTACCTAACGGCCAGGCGACGGTGGAGGACAGGGAGTTCTACGGCCACGATCAGCTCCTCAAGCTGCGGCTCGACTCGGGGCGAACGCTCCGGGCGCGGCTCGTCGGCGGTCCCGGCTTCGGGCTCGGCGAGCGCGTCGCGGTCGACGTGTGGGGAACGGTACCGGTCTTCCGCAGAATGCCCGCCGGAGCGGCTGTCCGCGCAACGCAATAGAATTACGCCGGGATCTTCACTGGTGGAGGAAGCGTGAACGTTTTCGGCATCGACGTCGGGGGGTCGGGGATCAAAGGCGCCCCCGTGGACACGCAGACGGGAGGGTTGCTCGCGGAGCGGCTGAGGATCAAGACGCCCAAACCCGCGACGCCCGAGGCCATAGCCACCACGGCCGTCGAGGTAGTCCGCCGCTCGGGCTGGGACGGCCCGGTGGGCTGTGGGTTCCCCGCCGTGGTCAAGGACGGGGTCGTGCGGACCGCGGCGAACATCGACGAGTCGGCCATAGGCTTCGACATGCAGGGAAGACTCGAGCAAGACCTCGGGGTCCCGGTGCGCGTAATCAACGACGGAGACGCCGCGGGCCTCGCCGAGATGCGCTGGGGCGCCGGCCGGGAGTGCGAGGGCGTGGTGCTCATGCTCACCCTCGGCACGGGGATAGGGACCTCCCTCTTCGTGGAGGGCCGCCTCGTCCCCAACACCGAGCTCGGGCACATCGAGGTCCGGGGCGAGGACGCCGAGCATCGCGCCTCAGACAGCGCGCGCAAGCGCGACGACCTGAGCTGGAGGGAGTACGCCAAGCGGCTCGACGAGTACCTCCACAAGATAGAGGACCTGCTCTGGCCCGACCTGATCGTGATAGGCGGCGGCATCTCCAAGAAGTCCGAGAAGTTCTTCCCGCACCTCACCGCTCGCACGACGGTGGTGCGGGCCGAGATGCTCAACGAGGCCGGCATCGCCGGGGCGGCGCTGGCCGGCATCCCGGAGAAAGCCCCCGTAGAAGCCGCCGAGTAGCCCCTTCTACCGCGTGGCGCGCGAGATCATCGCAATCGCCTCCGAGCGGAGCGCCGCGTCCTTCTCGTAGACGCCCCGCACCGCCGAGGTAACGGTGATGCTGCCGGGCTTCTGGATGCCCCTGATCGTCATACACGTGTGATCGGCCTCGATGACCACGATGGAGCCGCGAGAGCCCAGGCTCTCGTAGAGGGCGTCGGCGATCTGAGCCGTCAGCCGCTCCTGGAGCTGGGGCCGCCGGGCGTACCCCTCCACGAGCCGCGCCAGCTTGCTCAAACCCACGACCCGGCCCTGCGGAGCGTAGCCCAGGTGGGCTTTGCCGATGAAGGGTAAGAGATGATGCTCGCAATTGTGCGTCAGATGACCGCCCACAAGAAACGTTGGGTATGGCTCGCACTTAAAGGAGTAGACAGTGTATGGCTTGGTGGACTTTGGCGTCGGATCGACGGACTTGACCTCGACATACTGCGAATCTTGGGGAATATGCCACTCGGATTGCTGCCTGAATCCGTGCTTACCACGCCACCCCGCCTGATGCCACCGGTCCGAGACGTAGATTCTGCTAACTCCAGGTCTCGCTCGACCCACCGGAGTTTGCAGGTAGTTGGCCAGATCTCCGGCGAAATCAGCATTGACCGTAACAATCAGCGTCTCTTTCCGCTTCGCCCGATACCCATCGCCACCCACGTAACCGTCGAGAAATCCCTGCGTCATCTCTCGAGAAGCGGTGACCACCTTAGGGAAGCGAAAACCCCGGGTCTTATTGCGACAATCACGAGGTATCTCAAGCCATCCGGCGACCTTCTCTGCCGCGTAACTCGAAACCACTCGTACCCTGTGCATCGGGATCTTGCGCGCCAGATATCCAGAATCGACTTCTATATTCTCGATTCGCGCGTCTATAGAAAAGGCTTCTCGCCATGCCTCGACTATCCTCTGTGCAAATCGGCGGTCCCCCACCACTATCGAGATTCGCCTCTCATCCTGTATGCTGCCTTCTGAGGCTACGGCTCCAAGCAAGTAGCCAAGCCAGTAACCGGGGACAGTCGCGTGCAACTTCCGGCAAAGCTTCCTTGGTGGGAACCACTCTACGGAATCTCCGGGCAGAAGATCCCCCGCTTCGCACCATCCATTCTCGGTCTTTATCGGATGATCTCTGGTTACCTTGATGGCTCCTTCGGAGGTGCGGACGCTCACCACATCATAGCTCTTGCGCGAAGAGATGCGGGTGACCTCGGTCTTCGCTAGCAGACTCCTCTCCAAAGTCCAAAGCTCGTCGCCCACCTCTACTTCTGCCGCTCTCTTGGTCCCGCTAACTGCATTGACCAACTGCTTGCCAGCCACGCACAGGCTCGCCAGCGGTATGTCGCGAACGAGGACCGTGTCGCGGGCGGACTCCATGAAGCCCACCTCCAGGTGCCTTGTAGGGTCTTCGCCCAGGCCCGCGAAGAGGTACGCGTAGGCGTCGGCGACGCGCTCCGGGGTGCCGAGGAGCCCCTCGCGGTCCGGGTCCTCACCTATGCCGATGAGGATCTCGCGCACCGCCCTCTCGATGCGCCCCCTGTCTACCTCATATTTTTCGGACAACGCTCTATCTCCTCAGCAGGTCCGGCAGCTCGCCAAGGTCCCGGACGACGAAGGTGGCCTCGGGCATCTGGATGTCCCCCCTGCGGTCCACGAGCACGGTGTCTATACCGGCCCCGGCCGCTCCCTTTACGTCGGCCATGGGGTCGTTGCCGACGTGGATCGCCCTCTCCCTGCTAACGCCGCTCACCTCGAGCGCCTCCTCGAAGAGGCGGGGGTCGGGCTTCTCGACCCCGGAGACCGCGGAGACCACGACGCCGTCGAAGTAGCGCATCCAGTCGAGCTCTTCGAGGACCTCGACCAGCTCCAGGTCCCAGTTCGAGACCACGTACATCCCCACCCCCGTCTCTTCGAGCCGGCGCAACACCGCCTCGGACTCTGGGTAGGGGTTGAAGGAGGTCCTGCGCTCCGCGACCCTCGCGAGGAGCTCGGTCGGAGCCCGGATGCCGAGCTGGGCGGCTGTGATCTCGGCGTTGTGGCGCTTGAAGAGGGCGAGGCTCTCCTGCGTGCGGTGCTCGATGTTCTCCTTTATGTGCCGCCGCAGCCCCTCCCACACCGGCCTCGCGGCCCTCTCGACGGTCAGGGACCCGTTCGCCGCGTACGGCGCGAGGTCCTCGACGTACCCTTCGACGTCGAGGTCGACCCACAGGAGGGTCCCGTCCACGTCGAGAAAGACGGCATCGTAGCGCATCCGGGGGGCCGCGCCCCTCGCCTGCGGCCGGTCCGGACCCTGGATCTCACCACGTCTCGCCACTCCCCAGCCCTCCCGCCTCAGAGCACCTCGGCGTCGAAGCCGTGCTCTTCGGCGAGCCGCTGCATGGCAGCGTCGACGTCGTCGGCGGATCCGTCCGGCACGTAGAAGTAGGCTGTCTGCGGGTACGCGTCCTCGCGAGGCTCGGAGCGGATGTGCTCGTAGTCCACGCCCAGCTCGTCGAGGGCGTCGCGCACGGCCTCGATCGCTGCCTCGTCCGGCAAGTTGGCGACCCGGAGCATCGTCTCTCCCTGCACCGCTCTCCCTCAGGCCGCGAAGTCGTAGTCGGGGAAGCTACCGTCCTTCTGTATGAGCTCTCCGTCGGCGTAGAGCTCGCCGCCCGCGCGCAGGTCGCAGATGAGGTCCCAGTGCACGCTGGAGTCGTTCTTGCCGCCGGTCTTCTCGTAGGAACGACCGATCGCGAGGTGCACCGTCCCCCCGAGCTTCTCGTCGAAGAGTATGTTCTTGGTAGCCTGCGGGATGCCGAAGTTGGTCCCGATGCCAAGCTCCCCGAGGTAGCGCGCCCCGTCGTCGGCGTCGAGCATGGACCGGAGGTACTCCTCCCCCTTCTCGGCGCTCGCCTCGACGACCCGCCCCCCCTCGAAGCGGAACCGCACCCCCGAGACCTCGCGTCCCGCGACGGCCACGGGCACGCCGAAGTAGATCTCCCCGTTCGCCGAGTCCTCTACGGGTCCCGTGAAAATCTCGCCGCACGGCATGTTGTGCTTCCCGTCGCCGTTCAAGAACCTGCGCCCCTCGATCGAGAGCGTGAGGTCGGTCCCGGGACCGACTATCCTGACCTCACTGGCCCTCTCGAGCCGCTCTATGAGCCGGCCCTGCTCCTCGGCCTTCTCGCGCCAGAAGCGGACCGGGTCCTCCTCGTTCAACCCCATCGCCCCGAAGACGAACTCCTCGTACTCCTCGAGCCCCATCTCGGACTCCTGCGCCAGCGCCTGCGTCGGGAAGAGCGTCAACGCCCACCGGTCCTTCTCCAGCACCAAGTCCTGCACGGCCTTGTCCCGCTTGCCCAACGCCTGCTGCTTGCGCGGGTCCACGTTCGCCAAAGCCCGAGTATTATGCGGTGCTATGATGGAGATAACGGCGTCGGCGCCCTCGTAGAGAGCGTAGACGGCGGGCGGGGTCTTCTCGTAGTGGCTATCCTTCGCATGGGCGAAGAAGAGCTCCTGCATGCCTTGCAGGGAGACCTGAGGGACGGGGATGGCGCCGACGTCGAGGAGGCGGGCGTAGACCGCTTTTATGAGGGGCTCTGCGGGCGCCCCGCCGGCGAGCAGGACCTGCTCGCCCTCCCCTGCCTCGACCGAGTAGTCCACCAGGACCCGCGCCAGCTTCTCCAACCGCTCATCTCTCATAAGGCTTGCTCCCTTGATCTAACCTGAGACCGAGAGCTTAACATCTGTTCTCAGCGCGCACGCGGGTCTTCGGCCAGCGCCGCGCGGGCGAACTCCAGCGCCCCGCGCATCCGCTCCCTTATGGTGTCCGAGTCCGGAGCACCCAAGGGCCAGGGTTTGAGCTCCAGGCTGACGACGCCCGGGTAGTCGCTCCTGGCCAGGGCCGAGAGGAAGGGCTTGAGGGGTAGACGGCCCTTGCCGGGGAGGCGGTGCTGGTCGCCGCCGGTCAGGTCCGAGTCCGAGAGGTGGACGTGGCGGAGCTGGGTGGCGAGGGCGGCGTGGGCGCGCATCAGGTCGACCTTGCTCGCCCCGACGTGGCTCGTGTCCAGGGTGACGTCGCCGAGGCCCAGGAGGTGTTCGGGCAGGTAGCAGCTGCGGAGGCGTCCGATGCTGAAGATGCGGCGGGGCTCGCCGCGCGGCATGTTCTCGACAGCGACCGAGACGCCCGTGCTCCGGGCCTCGCGCAGCGGACCGGCGGCCCAGCGCTCCAGCGGCCTGCCCGGCGGCGGCGGGTGCGCCACGACTACCGGGACCCCGACGACG
>DATACV010000022.1:0-5527 GCA_036258875.1 Rubrobacteraceae bacterium | reverse complement strand
GTGAAGAAGACTATCGCCAGGTCGTCGCCGTCCTGAGTTACGGTGAAGGGCTGGACGTAGAGGTTGCGGATGCCGATGCGGTAGTGGAGCGTCTCGAGCAGGTGCCGGGCGTCCACCTTGCCAGGGAACTCGATGAGCTGGGCGCTCTCGGACTCGCGCCGGCTCAGCTCGGTCTTCAGCTCTCCGGCGTCTAGAGGTTTCCCCCGCAGCTTGCCGCTCAGGTTAACCACGCCCGTGTGGAACTCGGTGGCCGCCTGCCCCGTGGCGTGGGTGGAGATGGCCCACCGACCCCCATCGCCCTCGCGGACGTTGTCGAGGGAGAACATGGAGCCCAGACGCCGCCGGACGCCTTTGTCCTTGATCCTGTCGTAGAAGAGCTTCGCGTCGTCCCAGTGGTGGTAGTGGAAGTCGAAGGCCATCCCGGAGTAATTGACGCTCTGCTTGCCCTCCCCCACGTACTGGTCGTTCGCCTTGCGGTGGGTCATGACCCGGATCTTCATGCCCGACATCCCCGGCACGTCGGTGAGACGCAGCAGGATGCCCGTGATGTTGGTCGTGTTGCACGAGACGCACATGAGGCTCTGGTTTGGCCCGTCGTGCTCGTCGTAGTGCTCTGCCGGCTCCAGACCGTACGTCGTGAAGGCGTCGTGGATGAAGATCCTGCCGTCAGCGACCTTCTCTGGCGAGTTGGACCCGTTGTAGATGGTCGGAACGCCTCGCTCCTCGTACTCGTCGAAGAGCAGCTCCTTGTAGTACTCGCTGATCTTGGTCTGCTCGCCCGTAACCGGGTGTTTGATACTCCCCAAGAGCCCGTCCAGTATGTGGCCGACGCGAGCACGAACCGGGACGCCCCCGTCCGTCTCGCCGATGACGAGCCCCTCGTTCAGAAGCTCCCTCAGCTTCCCGCTCAACCTCAGGCCGGCCCGTTCGTAAGCCTCCCGCTGTCCATCCCGCTCGACGGTGTTACCCGCCTTGTCGAGGGTCTCGTCGAACTCGTAGAGGGGGACGCCGTTCTCGAGGGCGTTGAGGGCCCGTTCGTTTGGCGAGCGGTTGAAGGCTACGACCCTGTAGGCCAGACGCCGCTCCAGAACCCCCAGGTCTCCGCAGATGTTGCCGAACCCGAAGACGAGTTGGACCGTGGTCGGCATGACCACTATGGGATCCTCGGCCCCTGGACCGAAGGCGAGCGTTACGCTCCGCGGCTCTTCGGACTTGTCGTCGGCTTTGTAGAGGTCCACCTGGACCACCCGGTCTCTGACTGGCACCCGCTCGCTGCCCAGCCGGTGACGGGTCCCCCGCAACGAACCCGCTTCTATGGGCGCCGTGGCCCTGCCCGGAACCTCCTCGTCCGGGGCAAACTCCATCATGCGCGCGGCCAGGAGGCGCTTGATCTCATCGGCGCACCGGTCGTACACGCGCACGATGCGGTTACCGGACAGGACCGTCTGGTGCAGGTACTCGAGGAGCGTGGTCACGTACAGCGCCTTGTCCTTCGGCTCCTCGGGGTCCAGGCCCGAAACCGGAGCCGTGTGGAGGGTGTGCCCCTCGTCGGCCTCCCGCACCTCGAGGACGGCGGTCCCGTCTTCTCTGAGAGCCACCACGCAGCCCTCGTCGAAGCGGTGGCGCCTGAACCCGTCCAGCTCCTCGGCCTCAGCCTCGCCCCATCCGGCTTCCTCGAAGATCTCGTCCGCGGTGGGAGCCGCGGTGGGAGCCGAGATCCCCCCTGCTGCTTCGAGAAGAGAGGCCAGGGGATCGTAGGCCGCGTCCTCCGGCAACCCAGGCCGGCTCTCCATGGGCGGCAGTCCCTCGCCCCTCGGGAAGGAGTGGCGGACCCGGGCGTCGATCCGCGGCACATCGAGGGCCCCGTCGGCGAGCCGCCGGACGTCGTCCCGCTCCTCTCCGGCCAGGCCCGAGGCGGCCAGCACGGCCCGTAACCGGCCCACGACGCCGTACGAGACCTGGGGCGCGACGAAGAACACCTGGAAGGACTCGCCGGTGAGGGGTACGACCACCGCGGCCGGCCGGTAGCTGTGGATGGCGCGGAGTTTGGAGAAGACGATGTTCTGCAAGTACGTCCCGTCCAGCAGGGTGCGAACGGCGCCCTTCCCCTCCTCCGGAAGGGGTATAACCCGCACGTCTCCCATCTCCCTCAAGCGTTGCTCGTACTCCTCGGCCCGCAGGTATCCACCGTCCGCCTTCGGCGCCCGGAGGGTCACGGCACCGGCGAGGTGCGCTGTCCACGGGCCGATCTGGGTCCGCACGCTCAAGGCCCGCCCCGAACCTTCGACGGCCGCAAGCCGGGATGGGAGGGTGGGATCCAGGTCCTCCAACGCGGCGAGGACCCCCGCCTCGATCCCGGAGGCCGCCCTGAAGGCAACATCGTCTGTGGAGTGGCGGTTCTTCTCACCGTAGGGGACGGTCGTGGGCAGCGTGAGATCGAACGTTGCCTCGACGCCCTCCTCCCGAACCTCACCACCCGCTCCTTCGAGAACGGGCATCAGGAACTCCAGGACGGCAGCCTCGGGGAGGGGGAGCAAGGAGGGACCGCCCAACCGCAAGAGTTCCCCCGAGACGCCGTCGAAGGCCACGGGACCGTCCGGGCTTACGCCCGCGGCGAGCTCGGCATCCGCGGCGTCCAGCTCGCTACTTTCCTGCACCTCGCCCTCGGGAGTAAGCTTGGTGTCGCTGCTGAAGCCCAGCACCGCAAGACCCGGCGCTCCGGCCTCACGCAGCGCCTCACCCAGCCCCTCGGCTTCGTCGACCTCGAAGACCGGGTATCCCCCATCGTGCAGATCCAGGAAGACCTCCCGCCGGCGCGCTCCCGCTTGCTGGGCCAGGAGGACCCGCAGGCCGAGAGCCCGCAACCCTCGGGCCAGCTCCACGTTGGTATCGTCGAGGCCGACGAGCAGGACCGTTCGCAGCGGGGCAACCCTGAGCGGCATGGGGCCGACCCACGAAGCCCGCTCGGGAACCGTCAAGCACGACGCACCTCCCGGACCGTCCAGGACGGCCTGGTAGAACCGGGCTTTGAGCAGCCCGTCGGCGCCGAGCAGCTGTATGGACCCTTCGAGCGTCGCCTCCGCGCCCTCGACGGTCAACGGCGCCGTCCGGCCCGCCCTCCCGTCATCGAGGGGCTGCCAGTCACGAGCGGCCAGGAGGAAGTCCATCAGCCGGTCGGGGTCCGCGTCGTGAAGGTCGAGAAGCCGGCCTCCGGCTACGGCCCGGGAGCACGCTTGCTCCAGGACGAGGCGGTAGTACAGCGAGCGGTCGTCGTGCTCCTCTACCTTCACCTCCGGCCCCGGACGCGTGAGGAGTACGTTCCGCTCCTCCGACACGAGGACGACGTCCCTGCCTTCGTGGCGAACGGTCCATAGGACGCTCTCCCTCGCAACCGCGGTTCTTCTATCGGCCATGCTCACCACCCCCGACGGTGATCGCAACATCCGGCTCAAAGGGTGCTCGGTAATATAACAGGTCTGACCACTATGGAACAGGCGGCGTGAAGCGGAGGGCACATCGAGGGTAAGATGGTAGACCAGGGGAAACACGAGCGAGAGGGTATGGCTATGAAGGTAGACGGGGCGAACCTGGCTGCTGCGAGGGAGAGGGTCTTCATGTCGCAGGAGGAGCTGGCGGAGGCGCTGGGCATGAACCCGTTCGTCGTCATAGGTCTCGAGACCTCTGAGCGGACCGAGGTTCGTGACAACCTCGGGGAGGACCTCGCGCAGATACTCTTCGTCGGCAAGGCAGAGTTGACGAGCTACCCCGACCCTCCGCAGCCGGTCGAGAGCACGAGACCGGACCTCGAAGACCTCGAAGAGGAGGCATAGGGAGGTGCAACTCTATCTCCTGGACGGAGCCCGTCTGCGGGAGCTCAGGGAGGAGGCCGGCCTCTCCCCCGAGGAGCTCTCCGAGGCGGTCGGCCAGCGGAAGGGCTGGGTCAGGGAGCTGGAGCAGCAGAGCCGGGTGCACGTGTTGGAGCTCTTCATGCACAGGCTCGTCGAGGCGCTGGGCGTGAGCATCCCGGAGATGACCTCCTTCCCCGAACCGCCCGGTACACCGACCGTCCCGGAGGCACAGAGGCTGGATGGGCTCAGGCTCAGGGAGCTGAGGGAGGAGGCGGGCATCTCCCGGGAGGAGCTCGACGAGGCGGCGGAGCTGGAGCCCGGCTCGGTAGCCCAGGCCGAGGATGCGGAGGTCTACGCCTCGGTGGAGATCATCTGGCGGCTGGCCGGGGCTCTGGAGGTCTCGCCCACTGTCCTTCTCAAGCGATAGCGAGGTCGCGGTGCGGTTGGAGGAGTTGAGCTTCCAGGATCTCGAGGAGCTGCGGGAGCAGATAACGGAGTACTACGAAACCTACTACGCCGAGCTGCGAAGCAGGCTCTCGGACCACAGCCTGGGGCTCTCCGCGGTGGTCCCTGACCACCTCAAGGGCTACCGTCGCGTCGTGACCGAGCTCGGCGAGGACGGGACCGTCATAAGTCACTGGCGGGCGGGGCAGGATTACTACGACTTCCACATCTCCCCCCAGAAGAAGGTGAAGGATCTGGTGGCCGACCTGTGCGCCGGAGAGCAGGTCCTCGACTTCCCACCCGGTGACGACCTGGGCTACTACCAGATCCTCGAGCCCCTACAGCTCGTCGTAGACGACCGCGTCGTCTGGGTGGCCGAGTGGACACGGTTGGATATCTCCGGCAGGCTCGACGTCTGGCGTGACCCCCAGACGGCCCGCAAGGCGGCCGAGGAAGACCTCCTGCCCTATACGAACCCCTGATTCAAGACACCGCGAAGCGGTTCACACGGGTGCGGGTGCGGCCCCGACGCATCATCTATAATGCCGGACGCACATAGTGGGAATGGAGAGAGGAGTGGTGGGCATGGACACCACGGTACGCAAGAGGGTGCTCGAGCGCCTCGGGTTGAGCGATCTGAGGTCGGTGCGCGAGAACCTGTCGCCGGCCCTGCTCGTCGAGGAGTCAATCAGGCGCGGGGAGGCATCTCTATCCGAGAGCGGGGCCCTGGTGGCCATGACAGGCGAGCGCACCGGCCGTTCGCCGGCGGACCGGTTCGTAATCGAGAACGCCCTGACCAGGGACAGGGTGGACTGGGGCGCGGTCAACAAGCCGTTCCCGTCTGAGGACTTCGGACGGATACTGGACAAGGCCGCGGAGTACGTAAGTGGCCTCGACGAGCTTTTCGTGGTGGACGCCCACGCCGGCGCCGACCCCCGCTACCGCCTGAACGTCCAGATCGTCACCGAGTGGGCCTGGCACGCCCTGTTCGTCCGCCAGCTGTTCAGGAGGCCCACGCCCGAGGAGCTGGAGGCCTTCGAGCCTGACTGGACCGTCATCTCGGTCCCGGGGTTCGAGACCGACCCAGAGAGGGACGGGACCAACTCCGAGACCTTCATCGGGGTGGACTTCGAGCGCAGGGTGGTGCTGGTGTGCGCCTCAGGGTACGCCGGGGAGATGAAGAAGAGCATCTTCACCGTGCTCAACTTCGTGCTGCCCACCGAGCACGGCGTCCT
>DATACV010000021.1:0-8719 GCA_036258875.1 Rubrobacteraceae bacterium | reverse complement strand
CGCGTCGTCGTCGCTCCCGGGACCTCGTGCCGGGAGCAGATCCTGGGCGGTACCGGTCGCCGCGCGCTGCACCCGGCGGAGTACCTGGCGGCGCTGCTCGCCGTCCCGGCCTAGGGACCGCCTGTGGGCGCGTCGCAGGAGGCGCTGTGGTTCCTGTTTCGCGACGATCTCCTGCTCATCCGCAGCGACGGTAACGTGCCGGTGGCCCATTCTCACGAAGAGCTCGGTAACGGCGTCGCGTTCCGGCGGGAGATCGGGATCCTTGATGGGCGCGAGTGCTGGGCCGCCGAGGCGCCCCCGGGGTTTGAGGCGCCCGAGGGGATGATCTTCCGGGAGCTGAGGAGCCTGTACTCCGGGATGGACGAGAGCCTCTTCAGGATGGCGGGCCGGGCGAAGCAGGTCGTCGGGTGGAACGCGACGCACCGGTTCTGCGGCCGGTGCGGGGGTGAGACCGGGCCCGTACCCGCAGAGCTTGCGAGGAGGTGCCTGCGGTGCGGCATGCTCCACTACCCGCGCCTCAGCCCGGCCATCATTGTCTTGGTGCGGGACGGGAGCCGCGTGTTGCTCGCCCGCTCCCCGGGCTTCCCTGCGGGCATGTACAGCGTGCTCGCCGGCTTCGTGGAGCCCGGCGAGTCCATCGAGGAGGCCGTGGAGCGCGAGGTCAGGGAGGAGGTCGGGATCGAGGTGAGAGGCGTGCGGTACTTCGGGAGCCAGCCCTGGCCGTTCCCGAACTCGCTCATGATCGGGTTCACCGCCGAGTACGCGGGCGGAGAGATCGCGTTAGATCCCACCGAGATAGAGGACGCCGGCTGGTACGAGCCCGCCGAGTTCCCGCCGCTACCGCCCAGAGTGAGCATCGCGCGGGCCATGATCGACGATTTCGCGGCGCGGCGGTCCGGCCGCGCCTAGCGCCGATGGGGCTGGCGGGCAGGTTCGGCCACACCGGCAGGGCCGCGAGGTGGGCCGTGGTGCTCATAGTGGCCGCCGCCGCGGCCTTCTCGGCCGCCCTCGTCGTCTGGCACGAGCCCGGCCAGGTCTCGGGGTCGGTCACGCAGGTGTCGGAGGGCGCCGCCGGACGATACCCGGTGGGGGAGTTCGCTCTCTCGTTGCGGACTGGGCGGGGAGGAGACCCCTCCGACGACGCCCTGAGCGTCGCGCACAGTTCAGATCCCGACCGCGTCTTGTGGAGCACCATCCCCGGGGAGAGCTTCGTCTCCGCCGCCCAGGGCGAGGAGACGGTGCGGGACTCGAGCGGGCACTTCTCCGTCGAGGACGAGGTCGAGAAGATCCACGGTGACCAGACGATAGACCGCGTCGAGAAGAGGGGGGAGGCGCTCGTGATCGCGGGGCGCCTCGCCGGCGACGGGGAAGAGGTGGGCTACGCGCTCACCTTCTCGCCGGTGACCGGGGAGCGGCTCCGCTTCGAGGGCGCAGTGGGGGAGCCCTACGACCGCGTCTACCTGACCTACGCCTCCGCGCCCGAGGAGCGCTTCTTCGGCTTCGGGGTGCAGAACACCCACTTCGACCTCAAGGGGCACGAGGTTCCCATCTTCATCCAGGAAGGGGGCATAGGGCGGGGCGAGCAGCCGATCACGCTGGCGGCAGACTTGCGGGCCGACGCCGGCGGGGACCCGTACACCAGCTACGCCAGCGTGCCGCACTACGTGACCAGCGAGATGCGCTCGCTCTTCCTGGAGAACTACGAGTACTCCTCGTTCGACCTGCGCGAGGACGACAGGGTGCAGGTAGAGGTCTTCTCCACCCGGATGAGGGGACAGATCCTCTCCGGAGAGACCCCCGCAGAGCTCATAGAGCAGTACACGGAGTACTCCGGCAGGATGGACCCGCTGCCGGAGTGGATCCTGGGCGGCGCCGTCGTCGGCGTCCAGGGCGGCACGGAGAAGGTGTCTGACCTCTCCGAGAGGCTCGAAGCCCTCGACGCCCCAGTCGCCGCCTTCTGGCTCCAGGACTGGGTGGGCCAGCGTGAGACGAGCTTCGGCACGCAGCTGTGGTGGAACTGGGAGCTCGACGAAGACCACTACCCCGGCTGGGAAGAGCTCAGAGAGGACCTGGACGAAGAGGGCGTGCGGCTGATGACCTACGTCAACCCGTTTGTGGCCGACGACGTCGCGAAGAAGGGGAACCAGCGCCGCAACCTCTTCGAGGAGGCGAGGAGGGAAGGCTACCTGGTCGAGAACCCGGACGGCGGGCCGTACAGGATCGCGGCTACCGACTTCTCGGCCGGCCTCGTCGACCTCTCGGACCCCGAGGCGCGGGCCTGGATCAAGGGCGTCATAAAGGACGAGTTGCTTGGCAACGGCGCCTCGGGGTGGATGGCGGACTTCGGCGAGGGGCTCCCCTACGACGCCGTGCTCTCCCCGGGCGCGGACCCGACGGGCTACCACAACCGCTACGCCGAGGAGTGGGCCGAGGTGAACCGCGAGGCCATCCGCGAGGAGGGCCGGGAGGGCGAGGTCGTCTTCTTCAACCGCTCCGGGTACTCGAGGAGCCCCGAGCACGCCGCCCTCTTCTGGCTCGGGGACCAGCTCGTGAGCTGGGACGAGCACGACGGCATAAAGAGCGCCGTGACGGGCCTGCTCTCCAGCGGTCTCTCCGGCTACGCCTTCGAGCACTCGGACATCGGCGGCTACACTGCCATAGACAACTTCGTTCTCAGGTACCACCGCTCCGAAGAGCTGCTCAAGCGCTGGGCCGAGCTCGCCGCCTTCACCGTCGTCTTCCGCACCCACGAGGGCAACCGGCCCCGGGTGAACCACCAGGTCTACTCGGACGAGGAGACCCTCCGGCACTTCTCCCGCCTCGCCAAGGTCTACGCGGCCTGGAGGCCGTACAGGACGGAGCTAGTCGGGGAGGCCTCCGAGACCGGCCTCCCCGTCGTCCGTCACCCCTTTATCCACTACCCCGAAGATCCCGAGGTGTACGGCCTCGAGTACCAGTTCATGGTCGGGGAGGACCTCATGGTGGCGCCCGTACTCGACCCCGGCAAACGGGACGTGGAGGTCTACCTGCCCGCGGGCCGGTGGGTGCACCTGTGGTCCGGGAGAGAGTATGGCTCCGCGCAGAGGGGCGTCTACGAGACAGTGCCGGCCCCGATCGGGGAGCCTGCCGCCTTCTACAGGGAGGGCTCGCAGGCGGGAGAGCGTCTCCGGGACGAGCTGGAGGAGCGGGGGTTGTTACGGCGCAGCCCGGAACGGTAGATCTCGTCGCGCGCCGAGAGACCGCGACCGTAGAGACTCCCCGCCGGGGCGTCGCTACCGTAGGCGAAGCCAGCGTGCTGCCTGGGCCGATTGACCCAAGGGCCGGCGGGGCAAAAGGCCGGAGACAGGGCGACCCTTTTCGACCATCATGGAGGTGTTTCGGGCCGGCGCTTCGCTGATCCCCCATCCCGGGGCGCCGGTTTTTTGTGCGTGGCGGGGGTGTGAGGTTAAATGGTGTCGAAGTGGAGGATGAGTTGGAGGCAGAGGAGACCATCCGCGTAGCCATAGCCGACGACCAGCGGCTCTTCGCCAACGGGCTAGCCAGGATCATCGGCGTCCAGCCCGACATGGAGGTCGTCGGGGAGGCGCACACCGGTGAGGAGGCCGTCTCTCTCTGCCTGGAGGTCGAGCCGGACGTCGTCTTGATGGACCTCTCGATGCCCGTGATGGACGGGGTGAGCGCTACGCGCAAGATCCTCGGCTACCTGCCCCGGACGCGCGTCTTGATCCTGACGGTCCACACCGACGACGCGCACGTCTTCCAGGGGATAAAGGCCGGGGCGCAGGGCTACATCCTGAAAGATTGCACCCCCGAGGACCTCACGCGCGCCATAAGGGCCGTGCACGCCGGGGACACCATCATGGCCCAGGACATCGCGAAGAAGATGCTCACCACCTTCGAGGGCATCCGCTCGGACGCCGAACTCGCCCCGCGCCTGACCGAGCGGGAGCTGGAGGTGGTCAAGGCCCTCGCCCACGGCAAGAGCAACAAGGAGATAGCCAGCACCCTGGGCATCTCCGAGAAGACCGTCAGGAACCACGCCTCCAACATCTACAAGAAGCTGCACATCTTCGATCGGACCCAGGCGGTGATCTACGCGATCCGGCACGGGCTCGTGGACATCGAGAAGCTGGAACCCCGCTAGCGCGGGGTCGAAAGAGGGACCCTCGCTTTCACCCTGGTCCCCCTGCCGGGCGCGCTCTCCAGCTCCAACCTCCCGCCGAGCGCGGCGGCCCGCTCGCGCATGCCGGCGAGACCCACGCCCTCCCTCACCGACGCGGGATCGAAGCCCAGACCGTCGTCGACTACCTCGACCTGCGCCTCGCGGGTGTCCGCGGCCAGGATCACCTCGACTAGCCTGGCGTCAGAGTGGCGTCGGGCGTTGACGAGGGCCTCCTGCAGGACGCGCAGCAGCTCGACGTCCGCGGCGCCCGGGAGCTCGGGCGGGAAGCCGTCGTCCACGGAGAGCCGGATCTCGCGCTCAGGGGTCAACTGGCGGTTGAGCTCCACCAGCGACTCGACGGCCCTCACGAACGGCTGGTCTTTCTCGAGGCGGAGGTCGTAGATGGCGTTGCGCAGGCTGCCGACCGCCCTGCGGAGCGCCGCTATCTCCTGCTCCAGCTCGGTGCCCGTCCCTCCTGACTCTATCCGAGCCGCCTGCAGGCCTTGCAGGGCGCCGGCGATGTCCTGGAGGACAGCGTCGTGGAGGTCGCGGGCTATGCGGCGGCGCTCGGCCTCCCGGATCTCGCGCAGGCTCTCCTCGAGGCGCTTGCGCGCGGTTATGTCCTGGGTGATCGCGACGGTGTGCAGCGCCCGGCCCCTGGCGTCGCGCACCAGGGAGACGGCGAGCTGGCCCCACACCGTCTGCCCGTCCTTCCTCACGTACCTCTTCTCGGCGGCGTACTCGCGGATCTCGCCGCGCAGCAGCCGCCCCAGGCCCTCCTGATCTCGCGCCCGGTCGTCAGGGTGCGTGACGTCCCGGAACGTCATGCGCAGCAGCTCGTCTCGCTCGTAGCCGAGGAGGTGCTGGAGGTTCTCGTTGACCTGCAAGAAGCGTCCGGTTACGGGGTCGGCGTGAGCCGCTCCCACGGCCGCCGTCTCGAAGAACGCCCGGAACCGCTCCTCGCTCTCCCTGAGCTCCTCTTCGGTCCGCTTGCGCTCCGTTATGTCGGTCGAGACGCCCACGACGCCCGTCGGGCGTCCCTGGGCGTCCCGGATCACGGAGTCCGTTACGTGGGCGTAGAAGGTCGAACCGTCCCTGCGCCTCACCGTGAACTCGCCCTCCCAGGTCCCTCCGGTCCCGACCTGCCGCATGATGTCCCCGGCGATTCCGGCCTCCCCGGGCCCGACGGTGAGCTCCATGATGTCGCGGCCCATGGCTTCCTCGCGCGACCATCCGTAGAGCCTCTCGGCGTGCTCGTTCCAGTGCGTCACCCTGCCGCGCATGTCCGTGGCTATGACCGCTGCCTGGACCTGCTCGAGCAGGTGCGCCTGGAAGAGCACCCGCTCTTCGGCCTCCTTGCGGTCGCTTATGTCGAGCAGCACGCCCTGCCGGAACAGGGGCTGCCCGCCTTCGTCCCGGACGACTACAGACTCGTCGCGCACCCACACGACGCGCCCCTCGCGGTTCGTCAGCCGGTACTCGAGCTTGAGCGGGGCGCCCGTCCTGTTAGCGCGCACGTGCTCGACGAGAACGCGTTTCCGGTCCCCCGGGTGTAGCAACTTCCCGAAGAGCTCGGGGTCGGCGAGCCACTCGTCCGGAGTGGCGCCGAGCATCTCCGTGGTCTGCGGGCTCACGTATATCGTGGAGGAGAAGTCGTCGAGCGCGGCCACGTAGGTGACGGCCGGGATCTGCTCGACGAGCGTGCGGTACCTGGCCTCGGCCTCCCTGAGCCTCGCCTCGACCCTCTTGCGCTCGGTGATGTCGCGCGAGACGGTTGCGATCTCGAGCACCTCGCCGGTGTTCGGGTCCCGGACCGTGCGGCTGGTGGTCTCGAACCAGATGTAGGAGCCGTCTCTGCGCCGGATGCGGTAGGCGACCGTGTAGGTGTCGGGGCGCTCGAGTATGGCCGTGTGTGTCTTCCTTATCTCTTCGAAGTCTTCGGGGTGGAAGAACTCGTAGGCGTCGCGCCCGACTAGCTCTTCCGGGTCGTACCCGAGCAGGGTGCGGCAAGCCGGCGAAGCATAGGTGTAGACGCCCTCGGGCGTGTGCTTCGAGATCATGTCCGTCGAGTGCTCGGCCAGGAGCCGGTAGAGCTCTTCGCTCTCGGGCGGCTTCCCTTCCAGCCCCTGCCGGGTCTTCGGCAACCCTGGCTCTTCGGTCAGGCTCACTTACGTGCCCCCCGCGATACATCCAGCCGCACCATCTTAGCGCATCAACCCACCTCGCACGTGAGGGGACGCCCTCGGTCCTCACTCGGGACGGTTTGGGTAATTTGACCCAAGAGCACCACTAGATGTTCCGGTACGCCACGGGGAGAGATACGATATGTGGTGAACCCGGCCGGGAAAGACGCGCGGTCGCGGGCGGTGCCGGAGCGGCCCGTCGGCCGGCGGGAGGAGGTTGTGAGGTGCGGGTGATCGAGCACCAGAGCGGGCACTACGAGGTCCGCGAAGTCCCCTACGGCAAGGTGTACGACTGGCGTCCCGAACGCCTGGTCTTCGAGTGCGATTGTGGGCAGATGCACGTATCTTCGGGCCCCGCGATCGCGTGCTCGTGCGGGTTGGTCTACGGCGGCGACGATCACGAAGATCGCCGGCCGGACGCGGCTTCCCTCCATCCGTGGCTCGAGGACTACGAGGAGTGGCGCAGGGTCAGGGAGAGGGAGGGCTTGCGGCACGAGTACTTCGTCTTCGTGGAGGAGCGCGATGGTTAGCGCGGCCGGGATCTCGCCGCCTGGGGCGGGGGGCCGCGAAGGACCCTCGCGGCTGCGGTACCTGATCGCGCGCCGCGAGGGCAACCGGTTGGAGGTGTTGACCCTCACCGCGAGCTCGAGCAGGGAGACCCTGCCGGTCTTCACGGGCGCGGGCGCTGCCCGGGACTTCTTGCGGTACGCCGGCGGGGATTGGCGGGTGAGGGAGTCGACGGCCGGCGAGCTGGTCTCTCTACTCGTGGGCATCCTGCCGCACGTGGACCGGATCGTCCTGGACCCCGTCTTCGGGTTCTCCGCCGAGGACGCAGAACACCGGAGCGCAACCAGAGAGGAGTTCGTCGCGGTCCTAATGGGCGAGCGGCTCGCAGCCCCCGCGCGCTGAACCACGAGCGTCCGCCGGGCGCGATCGCGCTAGAATGTGCCGCAGCGTTTCCCTCTGTCCGGGGGCCCTGTATGAGACGAGAGAACGTGACGAGCGGCACGGTCTGGGAGCGGGAGGTGGGCTACTCGCGGGCTGTTCGCCGCGGGCCCTTCGTCTACGTCTCCGGCACCACCGCTACAGACGGGAGCGGCGGGTTCGTCGGGGTGGGGGAACCGTACGCGCAGACGATCCAGACGCTCAACAACATAAAGGTGGCGCTCCAGGCGGCGGGGGCCGGCCTTGCGGACGTGGTGCGGACCAGGATCTACGTCGTCAACATAGACGACTGGGAGGAGATCGGACGCGCCCACGGCGAGTTCTTCGGGGAGATAAGGCCAGCCACCAGCATGGTCGAGGTCCGGCGCCTCATCGCGCCGGAGGTGCTCGTCGAGATCGAGGCCGACGCCTTCCTGGACCTCGGGTAGTGGCCGTCCGGGAACGTCCCTACCCGATCTCCGAGGCGCGGCCCGCCGTCTCCTCCAGCGCCCGCAACGCCGAGGCCTGGTCCATGCCCGTGCTCCTGAGGATGTCCACCGCCGCGGAGCGGACCTGGCCCACGAGCACGCTGGCCGCCAGGTCCGCTCCGCGGCGGTGGACATCCTCAGGAGCACCGGCATGGACCAGGCCTCAGCCCTCCAGGCGCTCGAGGAGACGGCGGGACGGGCCTCGGAGATCGGCTAGGGTAGGGGCGGTTCGCCAGGCGCCCCTAACCGAAGTCCAGGAAGGCGTCGGCCTCGATCTCGACGAGCACCTCGGGCGAGATGAGGCGCCTGACCTCGACCATGCTGGTGGCGGGCCTTATCTTGCCAAAGAACTCGCCGTGGGCGCGTCCTACCTCCTCCCAGTCGTCGATGTTGACGACGTAGATCCTGGTCCGCACCACGTCCGAAAGCCCGGCCCCCGCCGCCTGAAGCGCCACCTTGATGTTGTTGAGCGCCTGGATAGCCTGCGCGTACGGGTCCCCCAGCCCGACGAACCCGCCGCTCCCGTCGGTGGCGGTGGTGCCGGAGACGTACACAAAAGGCCCGCGGCGAACGGCCCGCGAGTAGCCCACCTCGCGCTCCCATACCGTGCCGCTAGTCACGTTCTCTCGCCTCATACAGAGCCCCCGGACAGAGGAAAACGCTGGGGCACATTCTAGCGCGATCGTGCCCCGCCGGAAGCTCGGCGTTCAGCGCGCGGAGGCCGGGAGCCGCTCGCCCATGAGGGCGGCGACGAACTCCTCTCTGGGCGCGCTCGTGGGTTCCATTTCCCCGGTGGAGACCCCGAAGACGGGGTCAAGGACGATCCGGTCCACGCGCGGGAGGAAGCCCATGAGGAGCGAGACAAGCTCGCCGGCCGTCGATTCCCTCACCTGCCAATCTCCGCCGGCGTACCGCAGGAAGTTTCGGGCCGCGCCCGCGCCCGTGAAGACGGGCAGAACTTC